>NZ_JAVVQU010000003.1:0-116226 GCF_036655075.1 Niameybacter sp.
TCAATAATTATTTGTTCTCAAGAGAGAGAATACACAAAATTAATTACAGGGCCCATATTCATTGATCGTTTGTTGAGAAAGTGAAGTATCTTCATCTAACCATTCTATGAAAGGAAGTAGATGATATTTATATCCTTCTAAAGTTTTCTTGGTACAGAGAGATTTCTTTTCATCATAAAATTCTTCATATAACTTTTTAAAATAGACTTTAAATATAAAACTTGTAAAATGAAAATGTATAGAGAAACATAATATCATCGAAAGTTCATATATATAACTTAAAATAAAATAAGCACATAGTATACAAAAAAGGAGGCATTTTATGTCGTACTATATTCAATTTAATCAAGTGAGTAAGTCTTTCAAATCTGAAGAGGTTTTAAAAGATGTGAGTTTTGAATTAGAAAAAGGCAAAATTTATGGATTTGTTGGACGAAATGGTTCAGGAAAAACTGTTATTTTTAAACTGATTTCAGGGTTGATGCGCCCTTCTGCTGGAGAGATTTTCTTAGAGTCACAAAATATGACACATGCCAAGCAATTTCCAAAGTCTATTGGTGTGTTGATTGAAACACCAGGATTTATTCCTCATTATTCAGGGATGAAGAACTTGAAAATTCTAAATGGACTTTCCGAAAAATTAGCATCCGCTGAGACTCTTGAAAAGAGTATGGAGTTGGTGGGACTAGACCCACATAACAAAAAACCTGTGCGTACCTATTCTTTAGGAATGAGACAGAAATTGGGTATTGCTCAAGCGATTATGAACAGTCCCGAATTGCTTATATTGGACGAGCCTATGAATGGATTAGATGAGGAAAGTGTGAAAAAGATGCGTACCTTCTTTACACAGCTGAAAGAGGAGCATCAAGTTACAATCTTGCTTGCAAGTCATAATAAAGAAGATATTCAGGTGTTATGTGATGACCTCTTTGAACTTTCAAAAGGGACGGTAAAACGTAGTGGGCAAGGTGCTAATGAGGTGGCTATATGAGATGGTTGCTGACAGATTTTAAAAGAGGACTCACTGAGCGAAGTTTTCTAGGTGCGTTGGTTTTAGGGTGTCTTGGGATGCTTGGAGGGTTTATCATCTATTTGATGACTCATGAGACCTATACAGCAACAGAAGCCTTTGAGGCGAGTCACTCACTTATAATCCCTTTCATTGCGCCACTGTTGGCAGCTCTTCCATACTCTAATATGACTATGTTAGAAGAGGATTGTGGCTACAAAAAGCTACTAATGCTCAGAAATAAAAGTCGAGAGTACACTATAAAAAGATGGTGGGTGAATAACGTCATTTCAGGGATTACTTTACTTGTTCCAAGCCTACTTTTGATGTTGGCTTGTCGAAGTTTTTCGAGTTTTGAAAGCGTACAAGTTATCCTAGGTGTTGTAGGACTTAACTTTGTTTTTGGTGTAGTGTATGGCTCACTGGCCTATAGCTTAACTTTTGTCAATCAAAAGCGTTACATACCGCTGATCACCCCACAAGTGTTGTATTTATTATTTATTTATGCTTTTCCTTATTTAAATTTAGAAAAGTATTTTCCACCTCTTGCCTTCTCACCTTGGATTTTACCAAGTCTTGTAGAAGTACAAGCTATTCTCCTCCAACTGACTATCGTTTTTTGGGCGTCTTGCCTTGTGATAGCAGGAGGGTGTTTCTATAGAAAGGGTGTGGCAAAATGGTTACAATGAAAATGATTCGTTATAATATTTCGGAAAGTTTTAATGTAGTAAGATGGTGCCTAACCTTATTGGCTTTTAGTTTTGTAGCTGTTGTAAGTGTGGCAAAGTATATTCAACTTTCAGATATGACAGCTATTACTTTTTCGTCTCTTGAGACAACCTACTTGATTTTAAACGATACAATGAGTGTGGTGTACATTTACTTACCACTGTATCTTTTCTTAATGTGTGGGTTGATGTTTGACGACAACTTTGGTGCATTAGAAGTCATTAAATGTAAAAGTCGTGGCAAATGGTATTTGGGCAAATGGGTGACTTTGTTGTTCTATACCCTTGTGTTCTTTATATGTTTGTTTGGTATGAACTTCTTAATTTGTAATCAAGTCTTTCCTTACAGTACAAGTTGGAGCTCGGACTTTTTACGTGTACAAGTCATGATGGGACAAAGTGCAAGAAACTTCTTGTATGGACCAATTGAAACGATAGGGTTATCCTTAGGGTCAGTATTCTTCTTGTATTTGGTTGCAGGAATGATGAGTATGTTCTTCTCACTCCTTACCAATAAAGAGGCCTATGCCTTCTTTGTTTCACTTATACTAGGAATCTTAATTAGTGTAGCTTTTGTCTATGGACTAAAAATGACAAGCCAATTAAGTTTTGATGCGTTTATGTGGCGTAATGGGATACTCTTTGTAGGGACTTGTTTAGTCGGTGCACTGGGCCTACATTATACGTACAAAAAAGATTTCAATTTGGAACAAAAAGTTTAAGGAGGGGACGACAGGATGAGAAATTTAATTAAATTAGGTGTCTTAATAGTTGTTGCCACCTGTGCCTTAAATACAGCCAGTGGTATGATTAATGAGATGGTTATTGAAGTGAATAAGCGAGAAAAGACAATAGCAGATGCACTTATTGCCCAGCAAGTTCAAGAAATGTTCAAAGAAGCTGATAAAGAGATTGCAAAAGTGCAAGAAGAAGAGCAAGTAGAGATAAAAGTGGAGGAGGTACAAATTAAACCACCTCTTCCACCTAAACCAGAAAAGCCTAAGAAGTCAGAAAAAGTAGAAGAAGTGGCAAAAGAGGCAGAGGAAGCACCTGTAGCACTAGAAGGAGAGCAGATGGCTGAAGGGGATGAGATAAAAGAAGATGCTGCCACTAACAGCCAAATGGATATGGCTACCCTCTATGCATTAACGCCAGAAGAAATGACGTTAATCGGTGAGTATTTGGTAGACAATTACTTCCTCTTTGGTTATAAATATTATCAAGAAGAGACAGACCCTACACGCTATGCGCGTAAAAAGTTGGCAAGTGATATGGAAGACCAGATTATTGCCAGCTTACAAGAAGGCTTTGGCTTGGTAAATGACTTAAAGGGGCTAAACCTTGAGAAAATTAAAGGCATGCGTGAGCAAGCAGTGGTATTGGCTGAGACGTTCAAAGAAACCTTTAAGGAGGTAGGTAAACAAGGAGAGGAGTTTGATGCTATTTATGAAAGTGGAAATGCTTTCTTCAACACATATATCAATACCCTCCAACAAGGAGAAAGTACATACACTCTTTTAGAACAGACTACCAATAAAGCAATGGTGCTACCTATTTTATTAAAACAAATGAATGAAACCCTTCTTCCGGGGTTAAAAGAAGTATTTAATCAAGGCTTTACATTAAAAGAAAAAACCAATAAAATTTATGTAGAAGGCATAGATGCTAGCTTCTTGTTAACACCAGAGGAAGTTATGGATGTTATTGAAAATCCATACAGCATTTTACCACCAAGGCCTGAGGTGACACCACCAAGTGAAGAGACACCACCAAGTGAAGAGACACCACCAAGTGAAGAGACACCACCAAGTGAAACGACCACGCCAAGTGAAGAGCCATCCATGGGGGAAACAACTACGCCAAGTGGAACAACAGATACAGAAGAAACGACCACATCAAGTGGAGAGTCATCTATAGGAGATCCTGCCACACCCTAACGACTAGTTAATTTAATGATCAAAGTATAGCTGAAAATACATGACCTACAAACGAGGAGGACAACATGAAAATTGATACCCATATACACATTACCCCACCAGACATTATCAAAGATTACAAAAAGATAGGGGAAAAAGAGCCTTATTTCAAGCTCCTTTCAGAAACCCCACACAACAAGTTTGCCACCACAGAGCAAGTGGTGGAGCATTTAAGTGCCAATGCATTTGACAAAGGGGTTGTATTTGGGTTTTCTTTTCAAGATGCAGGGCTTTGCCGCTATGTCAATGACTATACCCTAGAAGCTATTAAGCAGTACCCAGAACAACTCATTGGGTTTATGACCTATCCAGTAGATCAAAAAGGGTTAGGGCAGGAGATTGAGCGCTGCTACAAAGGTGGCATTAGAGGGATTGGCGAGCTTTTCCCAGAGGGACAGCACCTAGATCTTGAAAACTTACATAAGACGGAGCTTAAGGATTATGCCAAGTCTTATAACCTCCCTATTTTATTGCATACCAATGAATTAGTTGGACATTATTATGCAGGTAAGACAAGTGTAAGTCTTCAAAGTGTGGAGGCATTTATAAGACATCATCAAGACTTGCCTATCATTTTAGCCCATATGGGGGGCGGTCTAATCTTCTATGAGTTGATGAAAGAAGTGAGAGCGTGCTTTAAAAATGTTTACTATGATACAGCAGCAAGCATTTTCTTGTATGATGCGGCCATTTACAGAGCTTTGAGAGAAATGGGTGTCTTGGATAAAGTGCTTTTTGGTACAGATTATCCCCTTTTACCGATTACAAGATATGAATCAAGTTTAGTAGATTTGACAGATGGAGAAAAACAAGCTGTACTTGGAGGCAATGCCCAAAGACTTTTTGAGCAATGCAAAATCATATAAGGAAAAAATTGGAAAAGCCCTTGTGGAATATTACATATGTGTTTAAAATGTAATATATATGTAATATTCCTTAAGGGGGAATTCCACAATGTTGAGTGAAGCGGTTTGGATGTTGCACAGGCGATTGGAAGTTGGATTTAAATCTTGGAAAAAAGTGTTTTTTAGCGAGCCTGAACCACAAGACAATCCTTTTGTCTTTGACCATGAAGAAGTATTAGAAGTAGCTCGGGACTATTTGATGACTTATATGGAAGAAGAAATTGAAAAAGTGATTCATGACCAACAATTACTGGTTTTTACCTATCATACCAAGATGCCTTTTGCCAGAGAAGATGATAAAAAGGCATTTCACTTGAAAGAACTTTTGTACTATGTACAAAAAAGTATTGGTATGAAAGTAACTGACTATGAAAAGGCCTACCTTAGCTTTATCTTTTATAATGACATTGAAGATGCCATTATGCGTAGTGTTTTACGGCGAACACTGTTTAAGGCAATGCCCTATAGTGAGTGGAAAATATATATGATGTTCCGGAAGCTTGAAACGGTTTTAAAAGTAGGGGAAACCATCGTAATGACAGACTTACAAGAACTTTATGATGCCTATACCTGTAAAAAAGTTTGGCAATACCATATGCAAGTTTAACCTCCTTTATAAAGGAGGTATTTTTTTGTAGTCATTCATATTATTTCATGCTATTATAAGAAAGACAAACCTATCTGAGAGCGGAGGATACTAAAATGAGTTACAAAAAAGAGTTTATTGAATTTATGGTGCGTTCAGGCGTACTCACTTTCGGAGATTTCGTAACAAAAAGTGGACGCAAAACACCTTACTTTGTGAATACAGGCAACTATAAAACAGGTTACCAAGCAGGAAAACTAGGTGAATTCTATGCAAAATGTATTGCAGAAAACATCAAAGAAGATGTAGATGCACTTTTTGGACCAGCTTATAAAGGGATTCCATTATCAGTAGCAACAGCGATTGCCCTTGCAAATGACCAAAATAAAGATGTAAATTACTGCTTCAACCGTAAAGAAGCAAAAGACCACGGCGAAGGTGGCACAATGGTAGGGTACAAACTTCAAGATGGTGACAAAGTCCTCATTATTGAAGACGTTATTACTGCAGGTACTGCAATTCGTGAATGTTTCCCGATTTTAAAAGGCACAGCAAATGTAGAACTTGCTGGCTTAATTATCTCTGTAGACCGTATGGAAAGAGGTCAATCTAACCGTACAGCTATTCAAGAGATTGAAGAAGAATTTGGAATCAAAACTTACCCAATCGTAACGGTAAGAGAGATTATTGATACACTTCATAACGTGGAAATTGATGGCAAAGTTGTCATTGATGATACAATGCGTGCACGTATGGAAGCGTACCTTGCAGAGTATTGCGTAAAATAATAAATTAAATAGAAAGCCACTCTGTAGACTGTGAAGTATATAGGGTGGTATTTTATTTAAACATTAGTATAAAATAATTTCGTGAAGCCTGTGCCATGTGCACGCAAGAGGTAAATAAGGTGTTAAAAGCATGAGAAATGATAAACATAACAAGATAATGGTTGCTAAAGTAGGGGAATGTATGCTAAGATAGAATGCATAGAGTGTTAAATGAAGAGAACGTTAGACATTTTATGTACCAATTATTTGAAATGTTGTCGTTGACGGCGAAATGCGTATGTGTACGAAGGCTTACTTATTAATATATACTGGGTGAAATAGTGTGAAAAGTAGCTTATTTTTAAGCTACTTTTTTAATGGGTGTCGTACTTGTTATTTAAAATGAATTGTGATAACATGAAGTTTGCTAAGAAATAGACAACGAATGTAAAATAACAAAATTAATAGATTGTAGAGGTATAGATTATAGAAACAAAATTTTTTGCAGACCTAGAAATATCAGATGAGATGAAAAGCGCGATTAGCGATATGAAATTTACGGAGATGACTCCTATTCAAGGGAAGTCAATCAACCCAATTATGGCAGGGCGTGACGTAATTGCTCAAGCACCAACAGGAACGGGAAAAACATGTGCTTTTGGGATTCCAGTCATTGAAAATATTGACGCAGATTGCGACAAAGTACAAGCTTTAATCTTATGTCCAACAAGAGAGCTTGCTAACCAAATTGCAAATGAGTTCCGCTCACTTTGCAAGTACAAAGGAAACGTACGTACACTTTCTGTTTATGGTGGTCAACCTATGGACAGACAAATTATGGCACTTAAGAAAAAGCCACAAATCATCATTGGTACACCTGGTCGTGTGATGGACCACTTAAGAAGACGTACGCTTAAATTAGAAGATTTACGTATGCTTGTACTTGATGAAGCAGATGAAATGCTTAACATGGGCTTTAGAGAAGATATTGATACTATTCTTCAAAGCGCACCAGATGAAAAGCAATTCATTCTTTTCTCAGCAACTTTACCAAAAGCAATTCAAGATATTGCAGCTGAGTACCAAAAAGATGTAGAACGCATTAGCGTTGTTAAGAAAACAGTAACGGTAGATACCATTAAGCAATATTATATCGACGTAAATGAGCGTTATAAAATTGAAGTTCTTAGCCGTATGATGGAAGTGACACCGTTCAAACTTGGTGTTGTATTCTGTAACACAAAACGTGGTGTAGATGAAGTATGTGAAGCCCTTCAACATAGAGGTTTCTCTACAGAAGCACTTCATGGTGATATGAAACAAATGCAAAGAGATAGCGTTATGGCTAAATTTAGAAAAGGTTTAGTAAACATCCTTGTTGCAACAGACGTAGCAGCAAGAGGGATTGACGTAGATGATATCGATGTGGTATTCAACTACGACGTACCAACAGATGAAGAATACTACGTACACCGTATCGGTCGTACAGGTCGTGCAATGAGACAAGGTCTTTCTTACACACTTTGTACATCTAAAGATCGTTCAAAATTACGTTTTATCCAAAACTACACTAAATCAAAAATTGAAGAAGCACAAATTCCAACAATCGAAGTGATTAAAGATCAACAAGCTACTAAACTTGTAGACCAAATCAAAGAAGAGATGGAAACAAAAATGCCTAAACGCTACAAAGAGTGTTTAGACCGTTTAACAGAAGAAGGCTGTAATCAAGAACAAATGATTGAAGCATTATTCAAAATGGTTATGAAAAACCAAACAATGAGTGCAGATGACCGTATCAAGTTAGAAGATATGAAAGTAACACGTAACCAAGGTCAAGTTGGAGATCACGTAAGACTCTTCATCAACTTAGGTAAAAAAGATAAATTAAAAGACGTTGATCTTATCAAAATGATTACAAAAGAAACTTCTACACCACGTAACGGTGTAAGAAGAGTCGATATCATGGAGAAATTCTCATTCTTCGAAGTACCAAACGGTTGCGAAGATGAAATCTTAGGCGTTCTTACAAAACAAAAATATAAAGGTCGTAAAATCAATATTGAAGTGGCACAAAGAAAAGGTGGATCTTCAAGAAAAGGTAGATAGTCCTTTAGTTATAAAATAGAGTGTATCTCTGAAAGGGGATACGCTCTATTTTTTTACCAATGAAGCATACTTAAAAGTTTGAGTGAGTGTATAGGGGCTATTTTATCAAAGAATGGCAAGCTAAGGACAGTTAAACAAAGGGTGTAAGCCTAATTGGTAGGGGGAGATTAAAAAGGCGAAGGATGAGCAGGAGGTATAACATAAGTATGAAAAAGAAGGAGCCATATAAAAGGGCTCCTTCGGTAAGCTTTATTGTTGTGTTAAAATAACGATTTCATAAGCAGCTGTTTGACCTGGGAAAGATAAAGCCATGACAGGTGCATGTTTTACAGTAATTTTCATCCCTTTTTCAAGGTCTTTTACTGTGTAGAGCATTTTGTTTTTTTCATGGTGAATAGAAGTTTCTTCGCTTACATTTAAAATAGTTTGGAATTCAGGGCTTTCAGGATTTTGATTTTTTCCTACAAGCACTTGATTACCAAATGGTGTTTCAGTGATTTCTACAATTTGTACATCTTCTAAAATCATAAATTCAGGTAAAGCTTCAGATGCTGTAGTTTTAGCTTCAATTGTGAAAGCAGCTGTTTGAGGTGGGAGAGAACGTGTCATCATCAGAGAGTGTGTCACAGTAAGTTCCATACCCAGAGAAAGGTCTGCAAGTGTAGCAGCTTTTCCATCTACAGTGATTACTGTAGTTTCATCTAAGTTAAGGATAATCATGTTAGTTGGCACATCTTGAGCACCCGCTGGGAGGATAGTAAGTTGTTTACTATCTGTACTGATATCTTTTAATGTAGCAGACTCAATAGTAGCTACTTCTTCTGCTGGTACTTCTACAGACTTTGTATCCATTTCTGTTTTTTGTGCTTCAGTAAGTTGGGCCATTTTTTCGTCCTCTATTGAAATATATACCACTTTGTCTTTGTAAGCAATGTCTGCACCAAGCTCTGTTCCAAGTGCACGAACTGGTAAGTATAGGGTGTCATTGTACATAAGGGCATTGCTATCAGCCATAACTTTTTCGCCATTTAAGTTAAATGAAATACTTGGGTCAAGTTGTGCTGTAACATTTTTTACAATAGGTGATGCGATAAGTGTTACAGTTAAAGTACCCATCGCAGTTAATAACATTAATAATTTTTTACTCATAAGTAATTCCTCCTAATTTGTATATGAATATCTATTATACTGTAAACTTAGACGTATATAAATAAAGATAGGTTCCGCTTTCAAAAAAGATTTATAAGTTTTTACATTTATGTTATAATAGATGAGAATAATTATTAACTAGAAAGGATAAGAATATGTTTAAGACATTTATGAGTTACTATAAACCTTACAAGAAGTTATTCTTTTTAGATTTATTAGTAGCATTTATTTTTGCATTGTGTGATCTTGTTTATCCGATGATGACAAGAGAATTGATTAATGAAAGTATACCCAACCAGGAGGTTCGAATGATAGGCGTATTTGCAATAGGTCTGCTTATCATTTTTGGAATTAAATACGTATGTAGTTACTTTATGCAATATTGGGGACATGTAGTCGGTGTGCGTATGCAAGCGGATATGCGACGTGACATTTTCCTACATCTTCAAAAGTTACCTTGTAGCTTTTTTGATCGTACAAAGACAGGGGATGTCATGTCTCGTATCATTAACGATTTAATGGATATTTCAGAGCTTGCACACCATGGCCCAGAAGATTTATTTATTTCAGGTGTTATGATTATTGGGTCATTTTTGGTGCTGATTAATATTAATGTACCTCTTACGCTTATTATTTTTGCTTTTATTCCACTTATTTTCTGGTTTACATGGAAAAAGCGTGACAAAATGAGTAAGGCCTTTACAGCAAGTCGTGTAGAAACAGGCAAGGTTAATGCGATTTTAGAAAATAGTATTGCTGGTATGCGTGTGTCTAAAAGTTTCTGTAGCAAAGATCAAGAAGTAGCAAAGTTTCAAGAAGGGAACAATGCTTTTAAAAATGCTAGAGAAGGGGCATACAGGGTAATGGCTGAGTACTTCTCAGGTTCAACTTTTTGTATTGACCTATTAGATTATGTATGTATGATTGCAGGAGGGCTTTTCACAATCAAAGGGATTATTACTTTTGGAGATTTTATGGCCTATCTTTTATACATCAAAATGTTTACCCAACCGATTAAAAAATTAGTCAACTTTATGGAACAATATCAAAGTGGAATGACAGGTTATAAACGTTTTACCGAATTGATGGAAGAAAGCGAAGAGTATGATCAAGATGCTGCAAGGGCTTTGAAAAATGTAGAAGGAGAAATTTGTTTTAAAAATGTAAGCTTTAAATACGAAGAAGAATATATTTTAAATCAAATGAACTTAACCATTCCAAAAGGCAAGATGGTCGCACTCGTTGGTCCATCAGGAGGTGGTAAAACCACATTTTGTAATCTCATTCCAAGATTTTATGAGATTGATGGTGGAGACATTTTAATTGATGGAAAAAGTATTTATGATGTGCAACTAGAGAGTTTAAGAAGTCACATAGGTATTGTCTCACAAGAAGTTTTCCTCTTTACAGGTACCATTAAAGAAAACATTCTTTACGGCAATCCAGAAGCTACAGATGAAGAAGTGATTGAAGCGGCTAAGAAAGCGTATATCCATGAATTTGTAAGCGCGCTTCCAGAAGGCTACGATACATACATTGGCGAGCGAGGGGTTAAACTTTCAGGAGGACAAAAACAACGTCTATCCATTGCACGTGTATTCCTTAAAAATCCATCTATCCTCATCTTAGATGAAGCCACATCTGCACTTGACAATGCGACAGAGTTTATGATTAAGCAAGCAATAGATGAGGTATGTAAAAATCGTACAACTATTGTAGTAGCACATAGACTTTCTACCATTCGCAATGCAGATGAGATTGTTGTGTTAGGGAAGGAAGGTATTGAAGAAGTAGGTAGTCATGAGGCACTGCTTGAAAAAGAAGGCTTATATAAAATGCTTTATGAAGCACAGTTTGAAGGTCTTATCAGTTAAAGTAGAACATTTCAGAGAAACACACTGTAATCTAAAAAGAGATTACAGTGTGTTTTTTCTTTTTATATGGGTTGACAAAAATGAAAGCTCAATATATTATTGTATTAAGCAGCTAATACAATAATGAGGTGAAAAGAATATGCCTTGGGAATTTGATCCTAACCAACCTATATATGTACAACTTGTAGAACGTATCAAAGTGATGATCGTATCAGGAGAGCTCCCACAAGGAAGTAAACTTAATTCTGTGCGGGACTTAGCTCAAGAAGCGGGTGTGAATCCGAATACGATGCAACGTGCGCTAGCAGAACTTGAGCGTGAAGCCTTGGTTTACAGCCAAAGAACGAGTGGTAGATTTGTAACAGAAGACTGTACTTTGATAGAGAAAATGAGAGCAGAATTTGCCCAACATAAGGTGCAAGGTGTCATTGAGTCCTTGCTCAAACTTGGATATAGCCAAGAGGAACTTAAGCGACTTATACATGATTATTTGGAGGAGATGAAATAATGGAAAATTTATTAGAGTTAAATGGGGTTAGTAAGCACTATGGCAATAAAGAAGCCCTTAAAGGGATTGATCTAAAGATAGCACCTGGCAAAGTAATAGGTCTTTTAGGGCCTAATGGAAGTGGTAAAAGTACCATGATAAAACTTATCAATGGTTTACTACAGCCTACACAAGGAGAAATTTTAGTAGCGGGCAAGCGAGTTGGTCTAGAAACCAAACAACTTATTTCTTATTTGCCAGAAAGAACCTATTTGAATGATTGGATGAAAGTTAAAGATTTAGTGGCTTTCTTTGCAGACTTTTATGAGGATTTTGATAAGGAAAAGGCACAAGAGATGTTGCAAACACTCAACATTGATACAGACAGTAAGTTGAAGACCCTTTCAAAAGGAAATAAAGAGAAGGTACAATTAATTCTTGTGATGTCTAGAAAAGCAAAGCTGTATATTTTAGATGAGCCAATAGGCGGCGTGGACCCTGCTGCGAGAGATTATATCTTGAATACGATTATTAAAAATTACTCACCAGAAAGCACAGTCCTTATTGCCACACATCTCATACAAGAAGTAGAAAATATTTGTGATGATATTATTTTTCTAGGTTATGGCCAAATTCAACTTCAAGGAAATGTAGATGATATTAGACAAGAAAAAGGTCAATCTATTGATAGCTTATTTAGGGAGGTATTTAAATGTTAGGGAAATTAATCAAATATGAATTTAAAGCAACAGGAAGGACTTTTTTACCTTTATACGGGATTATCTTATTGGTTGCTTGTATTCATCGTCTATTAGGAAGAAATACACAAGGCATTTTTGTAGAGTTGAATAAGATTGGAGACTTTATGACCCTTGCACTTGTTGCCTTATTTATTGCACTGGGAGTCATCACCTTAGTTATGACCATTCAACGCTTCCAGAAAAATCTTCTAACCGATGAAGGTTACTTAATGTTTACGTTGCCTGTAAAAATAAGGAGCTTGATTTTTTCTAAACTTTTTGTAGCTCTTATTTGGGTGATTTTAAGTAGTATTGTAGGCTTTGTTACTTTTGCTATTTTATTTTTAGATGGCGTTGTTGTGAAAGAAATTTGGCAAGCGCTTATGCAGTTGCCAGAGGTGCTGAAGGCGGCAGATTATACAGTAGATGGTGTGATGATTATGAGTGGTCTGCAAATGATAGTGGTGTTGGTACAAGTGGTTCTCTCAGGATTGTTAGGCTATATTCAATTTGTGGTAACAGTATACCTTGCATTAGCTATTGGACAATTTCCAGCTTTCCAAAAATATCGTACAGCAGCTTCCTTTATCGCTTTCTTTGTCATCAATATGATTGTAGGCTGGGGGATTGGTATGATAGGTTCTGATTTATTAGGTGAGGCAATCCTTGGTATAAATATGAATCAGTTCTTTGCAGTAATTAATATTATGACTGCCGTGGTAATCGTAGGACTCTTTGAAGGGACACACTATATTTTAAAGAAGCATCTGAATTTGGAATAAGTTTGTTACCGTAAATGTGTGAAAGCTACTTTACTGTTATCTTGATAGAGATATATCTGTAGAATAAATAAAAGAAGCCACGAATTTAATTTTCGGTGGCTTCTTTTGGTTTTAGTCTCTATTACTTTTGTTTAGTAAGGTGGATCAAGTGTAACGAGGTGACCGCCTCTACAAGTGTTAGTCATTGGTTGAAAGCTTGGAAGCGATAATCGCTTTGACACGTTCTGGCAATTCAACTTGTTCTTCTTTTGTTAAATCGGCAGTTGGAATAGGTGGGTGAATGTACATATGTACAGTAGCCGGTTTGACTTTACCACCTTGAGCTTCCATAAGTTTGTAGGTGCCATCTATTGTAACAGGGACAATAGGTACCTTAGGTTTTGTAGCTAGTTTGAAGCTCCCACCTTTAAATTCACCAAGTGGGCCCCCTTTACTACGTGTGCCTTCTGGGAAGATGACAAGGGAATGACCTTCTTTAATGAGTTTAACCCCTTCAATAATAGCAGAAGCTGCGCCTTTCAAAGTGGAACGATCCATAAAGACACAGTGGATAAGACGCATCCAGTCTCGTAAGATATAGATTTTATTTGTTTCAAGTTTAGCCACATACCCTTTTGGCTTTTCAATAAAGCTCATAAAAAGCGCAATGTCAAAATTGCCTTGATGATTACTCATAAAGACAACAGGTTTGTCATGTGGAATGTTTTCAAGCCCATGAACTTTTACATCCGCCCCGCCGTTTTTCACTTGTGCCATCGCCCATTTCATAGTGGTTTGATTAATATAAGCTTCAGCTTCTTTCAAGTTTCCACTGGCAACTAATTTCTTTGCTTTGCGTAAAGCTGGTAATGTACAGATAAGGCTAATGGCAAAATAGCCATACCAATAAATAGTTCTAAACATATGACCCTCCATTTGGATTATAGTATGTATAAAGTGCAAATGTATTATATCATGAAATGAAAAGAAACTGTAGAGGACAAGGAGACTTTAACTTTTCATGAAAGGATAAGAAGCGTATAATACAAATAGCGTAACAGATAGACCTTGTTGGCAAGACATTTAAAGGTTCTAGCCAAAGGATATGGGGTCTTAAATATGAAAAATAAAAGTAGAATATAGGAGCACAATAACCATGAAACAAACATTGCAAGTAATAAGAAAAGATGGCTTAAAAGAAGAATTGAGATTAAAAGTCCTGCAGACTACAGATATTCCACAAATTATGGCATTACAAGATGAGGTATTGGCATTGCTTGAAGATAAGCAGCTGTATGTGCCTTCTGAACAAGAGGAGATATGCGAACATTTTGAGACAGGAGGTATACTTCTAGGGTATGTTACAGAAGCAGATGTCTTAGTGGCACTTGCCATTTACCTAAAAAAAGGCTATGACACATCTAATTATGGCTACGATATAGACCTTGAAGGTGAGGCACTTTTACAAGTGGGGCAGGTAGATACGGTACTTGTTAAATCGGATTATCGAGGAAACAATCTACAATTTATTATGTGTCAGATTTTAGAAGAGGTAGCAGAAGAACAAGGTACACCTATTCTTTGTGCCACAGTTTCGCCATACAATACATTTAGCGTGAATAACTTCTTAAAGCTAGGCTATGAGGTTAAGAAGGATAAACTTAAATACGGCGGACTGAGAAGATATGTACTGGTGAAAACACTTAAGTAACACAATTTATAGGTTTAAGCAATCTGTTCAAAAACATAACACATTTGGATTTGAAAGTAAGTAATAAAAGGTGACATGGGGATAGCAAGGTAAGAAATAGATCAGAAGGAAAATGTTAGAGGTGTAACATAAAATGGGATGGGGGTGTAAAAATGGAGGAAAAGCATTTAAGATATCTGAAACTATTCATACTGGGGATTGGAATCATTGCACTGACGTACTTTTTAATCCTATATGTGGCTGAGATAAAATATAGGAGAACGATAGAAGGGCAGTTGGAACAGTTGATGGCACTGACTTTAGAACAGACGGTGGTTGAACTGAACGGGGAAGAATATGTATTCCAATACACAGGCAGTGAATTTCTGAATGACTTTCCCTTTCCTTTTAGAAAGGATAGGGAAAGTGTAGCTATTTCTTTTGCTATGTTTAAAGGTGAAAGAGCACCTGAGAACGCACTTGGCACCACAAGTTATTTGACTTATGTAAGACGAGACTCTATTCATAGCCCTATTGAGTGGATGGAGGAGAAAAGAGGTAACTACTTTACAGATTTTATTACTGCAGTGTGTAATCATTGGTACAATCTACAACTTGAAAAGCTAGGTAACATTCTACAAACAAGCATGGGAATAAGTTATAAACATGAATTTCACGAACCTGATACTTTGGGGAAAGTTGTTCCTACAGGTTGCATAAGAGGAAGTGGGGATTTAGAGGCAGTATTGCACCTTTGGGAGAATGGACAGGAACAGCACGACAACCATACATGGCAAGCTGAATTTCAAATGCCTGAGATAGGTAAGGGGACTATTGTAAACATGACTATAAGTGGGGGATTTTAAGGTTAAGCTTCTATTGTGGTTTTGAATATTTTGATAACTACTAAACTTTTGTGTATAATATAAATTATAGCTTATAATTTGATAGATTAAACTTGTGATAAGAGAGAAGAAGTCCTTGCTTAGCACAAATTCCAATAGAGATATAGAAGATGAAACAGGGGGGAAGAAAACTGATGCATAGTGTATATTTTCTCGCTTTGATTGTTATAAGTGCTTTGATGGCATCTTGGAGTGCTCTATTCCTTTTGGTAGTGGGGACTTGGTTGATAAGAGGGTAAATACATAGCGGTGGTCATTGATGATGACCTTAGAATAAGAATATTAAAAGGAGAACAACCAAATGATTTTAGAAACAGAGCGTTTATATTTAAGAGAAATGCAACAAGGAGATTTGGTAGCCTTATGTAAGATGCTACAAGATATAGAGGTTATGTATGCCTATGAACATGCTTTTAGTGATGTCGAGGTACAGGAATGGTTGGATAGACAAGTTGCTAGATATAAAGTACATGAATTTGGACTATGGGCAATGGTTTTAAAAGAAACAGATGAAATGATTGGACAGTGTGGATTGACTTGGCAAGATTGGGAGGGCAAGCCAGTGATGGAGATAGGTTACTTGTTGCAAAAGGCATACTGGCATACTGGCTATGCAACAGAAGCGGCTAGGGCTTGTAAGGCATATGCCTTTGATAAATTGGAAGCAGAAGAAGTGTATTCAATTATTCGTGATACCAACAGTGCCTCTAAAAATGTAGCTAAACGCAATGAGATGACAGTTTGTGGTGCCTTTACCAAGCATTATTATGATACGGAGATGCCACATTTAGTCTATAGAGCGCAACGCTCATAAGACGATGCTTTGATGGGAATGATAGATGCAGTCTTAAAGGTTGAAAGAGAGTAAGTAAGGCTAAGTGGTGCAATATGCTCAAAACTTAAAGATAAAGAGAAAAGTAGAGAAAATATACATATTTAGGTAGTCTATAGTGACTACTTTTTTATTGGAGAAAACACCATGAAGAAAGTTTGCAGTAGATGTGGAAACATCATTTTACATAACCAAAGGTGTGGGTGCACACCTAAATATAACAGGGAAGTATCAGATGAAAAAAGACACTTCTATTCCTCTTACACATGGCAGAAGCTCAGGAACAGGAAAGTGAAAGAGCATCCCTATTGTGAAAGGTGCTGGAGTAAGTGGAAGTTAATTGTAGCTGATAACTTGCAAGGGCATCATATTAAATCATTTAAGGATTATCCTGAACTGAGGTTAGATGAAGATAATGTAGTAGTACTTTGTCGGACTTGTAATTTACAGGTGGGGGATAGTAGTGTGGTGGACTGGAAATTAAATTAATTTATGATGTAGGGAATATCTCAATTGTACTTTGTATATAATACTGATATAATAATGTACAAAAGGAGGTGCTGATATGCCACAAATTAGACCTATTACAGATTTAAGAAATACAAATGAAATATCTGAAATGTGCCATGCTAAACAAGAGCCTATTTTTATAACAAAGAATGGCTATGGAGATTTGGTTGTTATGAGCATAGAAACTTATGAACAAATGTTAGAAGGAACTCAAATAGACCATGCGATTGCTGTTGCAGAGACGGAATATGAGAATGGTGGAGAATTATTAGATGCAAGAGAGTGTCTTTCAAGTTTAAGGAGAAAACATTTTGGATAAGTATGAAATCAAATTACTTCCTAAAGCACATAGGGATGTAGATAATATTTATGGATATATTGCTAAAAGTTTAATGGCACCTGAAACAGCTGGAAATATAATGTGTGAGATGGAAAATGCTATTTTTAGCCTTGAAGAATTTCCTTGTCGAGGTTCAGAGAGAAAGATTGGTGCATATGCTAATAAGGGATATAGGCAACTATTTATTAAGAATTTTACTATTGTCTATAGAATAGATGAGTCTAAGAAGTATGTGGTTATTGTTACTGTTAAATATACAGCGAGTCAGTTTTAGTAAAGTGAGAAACCTAGTGAGATGGGGGATTATACCCCCCCATACTTGATATATAATTCAAACTTATACTCTATACCATGCATCCCCCGAGGTGCACACAAAACGCCTATAATTTTTATTTTAGATTACACTTTTTTTCTAAAATAGAGGTTGTAGGCCTTTGCTATATCAAAGGAAAGGAGGGCTTTAGATGGTCAAAACATACCAAAAATGTGGTGGTGTTTTCTCGGCTTCATCCAATAGTCAGAAGTATTGTTCAGCAGAATGTCTAGAGCATGGATGAGTATAGCTTTGAACTATGGGTTCCTTTAATAATCGTTGAATTTCATCTTGAGTGTAAGGGATTTTAATATTCTTCTCTAATTTGATGACAGGAAACTCTATTTCAATCTCAGCATATTTAGTGAAGGCAGTCAAAGATTTTAATCGTGTTTTAATACTGGTATTATTATTGCCTCTCTTCCTGAGATATAGAACAAAGTTATCAATATCACTCCCACACAACAGGTCAATAGTTTTATTGTCAGTAACCTCTAGAAACATTTTTGCAGTAGAGGTATAGTTGTATAAGGTAGCAGTGCTCAGACCTCGAACTTCACAATGAAGCAGCCATTTATCCCTTTACACGTAAGAAATTATTTTTATTTATATCCATCACTGGGAATGGGCTAATAAACTATTATTACACCTATACTAAACAACTAATAAAAATTGCATTTTCAATAAAATCTTATGTAAAGACTTGCAAACTATAGCTTCAACCTTTATGATTAAATGAGCTTTGTCAAGCCAATACTAACATCAAGGAGGTGCACAAATGGCGAAACAAAAATGGAAAGCTGGCAACATGGTTTATCCGCTCCCTGTGGTTATGATTAGCTGTGGGACAGAAGAAAAGCCTAATATTGTAACAGTAGCATGGACAGGGACAATTTGTACCAATCCACCGATGACTTATATTTCACTTAGACCTTCTCGTTATTCTTATAACCTAATTGCAGAAAGTGGCTATTTTGTTATCAACTTGACGACACGAGATTTAACTTATGCAACAGACTTCTGTGGGGTAAGATCAGGTCGTGATGTAGATAAGTTTAAGGAGATGGCATTAACCCCGAACTACGACAATGAAGGTCAGGTGCCAATGATTGAGGAGAGCCCTGTAAACATTGTGTGTAAAGTGCGTGAAATTAAGCAGTTAGGTTCTCACGATTTATTTATCGCAGATGTCTTAGAAGTTTATGTGGATGATGCTTTTATGGATGAAAAAGGAAAGTTCCACTTAAATGATACCGATTTAGTAGCCTATTCTCATGGAACCTACTTAACTTTAGGAGATACTCTAGGTACCTTTGGCTATTCAGTGATGAAGCCTAAAAAAGGGGATAAGCAGGTTGCTCAGTTACCTCAGCCACAAGAAAAAGAAGGACAATCCTTAGCAAAACATCAAGGGGAACAAAAGTGTAAGCCTCAGGAGAAATCTCCAAAAGCAAAGACTTTTAAAAATAAGAAGAAAACTAATCATAATCAGAAATCAGCAGCCCCAAAAGCTGTCAGCAAAAAAGCACCATCTAGGAAAAAATAATTCCTAGATGGTGCTTTTTTGTTCGAAGTCTAACTTGAGATAAGAATACCCATCAATACTTAAAATGGGTTTATAAGGAAAGGATACAGTCCCTTCGCCTACAAAAAAGATAGAGTATAGCCTACCAGGCTTGAGCTTTTGCCCAGCGCAGCTGGCAAGAGGAGGTGGAAGTTCTACTTCATCTGTAAAAGTTTCTGGTGTAGAACCTATGTGTAGTGTATAGGTATTGGGTTCTTGCACGAGATAAGAAGAGGCTTGGCCGTAGCGAATATTTTTGATGGGAAGAGGTGTGTCATCGATAGACAAGTTTAAGTTACCTTCAAACCTAGAAAAGTGCAGAAGGCGGAGTGCTAAATGCGTACCTTCAAGCTTTTTCTTACTTTCTTCTAAACAAAAAATATGAAAGGTTTCAGGTTCCATATATTTATGCCCAAGCACACCGGTATAAAGTTGGTAACGTTGTAGATTAATTTTCTTTTCATAAAGTGATTCGTGCTGATGATGATAAGTAATTTTAATCACATGTTTACCTGAAGAGATGGGATAATACTTGGTGAAATCTTCGTAGAGTAAGTAGTTGTAAATTTGTTCATCATCTAGATAGACATCGAAGGCATCTTTGGTAGGCCTTGCATTGAAGAGGCGAAAATAGCAAAGTGCATTGTTTTTAGAATTAGGCATACAGTACCCCTCGTAAAAAAGTTCTTATTAGTATGTATATGAGAGCAGAGGGCAAAGCATAACTGGATCTAAAATGAATCATTATAGAGTAAAGCATGTATATTGAAAGTTTTCTGACATATATAAAATATAAATGATGAAATTACTTAATAGGTGGCTGAATAATCTGTCTTTTGAAAAAGGAATATGTTAAAATGAAGACAAATAAGACTGAATTTTGGTGAATAGAATGAATAAGACTAAACTCTCAAACTTATTGAAGGAAGAAGAAAGCTTTAAACTAGATTTTAAACTCAAACTTTCTCTCGAAGTGGATTCAGACAAAAAGGAATTTGTAAAAGATGTCATTGCTATGGCCAACACAGAAGGTGGTAGAGGATACATTGTATTTGGTGTAGAAGATAAGACCAAACGCATTATAGGACTGACAGATGTCCCTGTAGATATTGAAGAACGTATTCAGCAGATTATTACTTACAGAAGTGTACCGCCTGTTCCGGTAAGTTTTGAAGTACTGGAGTATAAGCAAAAGCAAGTAGGCATTTTAACCATTTATAAAAGTCGTCAAGTTCCCCATCAAATGAGACAAAATGGTGCTTTTTACTTAAGAAGAGGTTCTACAACAGATGTGGCTACAAGACATGAACTGGCTCAGATGTTACAAGCCCAAGGCATATTAAGCTTTGAGCAAGTACCTTGCTATGCAGCTACACTAGAGGATTTAGATTTTAATCATATTGGCTATGCACTAAAAAACTTTGAAGCAAGATCGCTGCAACAGGTACATATGCTGAAAGCACTTGGTATTTTAAGCGATTTAGATGATGAAAAGAAGTTATGCCCCACTTGTGGTGGTCTGTTGTTATTTGGAAAGTTACCCCAAATATTTATTCCTCAGGCTTTACTACAGGTGGATTACCTAGGGCGTATAATGAGGGTTACAGGTAATATTTCAGAGATGATTAAGAGCTTTGAAGAACAAGTGAAGCCACTGCTACCACCCCAGTATCCTTTTGAAGCCTTGCAGGAGGTAGTAGCCAATGCCATTATACACAGGGATTATTGGAATACTTGTTTATACACACGTATAGAAATAAAGCCGGAGTCTATTATCGTTATTAATCCGAGACAGTATCAATATGCTTTTAATGAAAATTTACGTGTGCACACCAACCCCTGGTTGTATTCAAGACTTCTTCTTATGCAACAAGAGGAAGCACTTCATGTGGGGATTGGACTTGGTAAAGTAGAGGCACTATTTGGAGAGAATAACCAAAATAATTTTAAAATGAATCTAGAAAAGGGTTTGTTCCAAGTGCAACTACCAGGAACAAGTTATCCCTATCAATAGAAAGAATATAGAGGAGGATGCCTAAATGGAAATTAAAGAAGTTCAAGCCATTTTAGATGCAAAAGTATGTATAGGAGAAGAACAGTTAGAAGCTAATGTGCATGCAGCATGTGGATGTGACTTGATGAGTGATGTCCTTGCCTTTGCTAAGGAAAAAGTACTCCTTTTAACTGGACTTGTTAATCCACAGGTTATCCGTACTGCAGAGATGTTAGATATTAAAGCAATTGTATTTGTAAGAGGGAAGTCACCTACAGAAGATATGATTACACTCGCTAAGCAAAAGCATATTGTACTTTTGTCTACTCACTATCCGCTTTATTTAGCCTGTGGCAAGCTTTATGAAAAGGGATTAGGCGGTGGAGGCGAAGCATAGCATGAATTTATTCTTTAAGGTAGATGGTGATGATTTTTTGCTAGCAGGGGAGGCTTCTGGAAAGGTCAAAAATATTCTTAAAAAATTAGGAATAGAAAGTAGTATTGTTCGTAAAATTGCCATTGCTATGTATGAGGCAGAGATGAATATGGTCATCCATGCTCATGGTGGCTGTATTTATGTAGATATTTTGCCAGATAAGATAGATGTTGTTTTAGAAGACCAAGGACCGGGTATTCCTGATATTGATTTAGCCATGAAAGAAGGTTATTCTACCGCATCGCATGAAATACGTGAATTAGGATTTGGTGCAGGAATGGGACTTCCAAATATGAAAAAATATAGCGATGCATTCAAGATTACATCTATAGTAGGTCAAGGAACAAAAGTACAGCTAACCGTATTTTTAAAATAGGAAGTAGGTGAAGCCTATCATGTACAGCCATTCTGTAGCACTCGAGAGCGAAAAGTGTATAGGATGTACAGATTGTATTAAGCGATGTCCAACAGAGGCTATTCGAGTACGAGATTCTAAGGCGAAAATCATAAAAGATAGATGTATTGATTGTGGGAATTGTATTGCAGTATGTAGAAATGGTGCTAAAAAGGCAGTCATGGATAACTTTTCTATGATTTATAAATATCCTTATCGTGTGGCATTGCCTGCTCCAAGTTTATATGCACAGTTTTCTAAAGGAGAAAGTGTAGAGGATATTTTGGCCAGTATGTATGCCATTGGCTTTACAGATGTATTTGAAGTAAGTCAAGCTGCAGAATATATTGCAGCCTATACGAGAAAGTATATGCAACAGGATCGTATCTATCCTGTTATTTCTTCTGCCTGTCCAGTGATTGTACGACTGATTCAAAGAAGATTCCCAGCTCTTATTGACCACATTTTGCCCATCATGTCACCTATGGAACTGGCGGCTAGATATGTGAAAACTTCTTATGGGACCAAAGGGATAGAGGAAGATCAAGTCGGTGTGTTTTTTATTTCGCCTTGTCCAGCTAAAGCAACAGATATTCATAAACCTAAAGGACTTGAAAGGTCCTATGTAGATGGGGCTTTTTCTATGCAAGAAATTTATTTAAAGGTGGTGCATGATATGCAGCATCCGACTAAACAAATTAAGCGCAAACCTACACCAGGAGGAATGAGTTGGGCTACAAGAAATGGTGGGATTGGGGATATAGGAATTGATAATCATATTGCGGTAGATGGGATAGAACGGGTCATTGATGTGTTAGAGAAAGTAGAAGATGGTACACTGTCTAAAATTCACTATGTTGAAGCCTTAGCATGTACAGGTGGATGTTTGGGAGGGGCTTTGACTATAGAAAACCCTTTTGTGAGTCGGCATACACTTAAAAAACTTATTGAAGTGGAAGAAAAAGTGGCACATACATCTAATCCAGAACCCCCGAATACATTGATGGAGCGTATTCCCTATAACTACAATGTGTCTATTGTGCCTAAACCTGTCTTTTCACTAGACGAAGATATTGGAACGGCTATTGAAATGATGGAAAAAATTGAAACATTGTATAGTAAACTACCTCAAATAGATTGTGGTTCTTGTGGAGCACCTACATGTAGATGTTTTGCGGAGGATGTGGTGAAGGGTTATGCCCATGTAGAGGATTGCGTCTTTATGCTGAGAAAAAGGATTAAGGAATTATCAGAAGCTATGTTTGAACTTACACAAAAAATATTACCGACAACAAAAGACTAGGAGGAAATCACATGACAGTTAAAGAACTGGCAAAACAGTACCCACTCACTGTGCTGAGTGAGGAAGGATTAGATAACGTGGTAGAGGGGGGGTATGCTGGCGATTTGTTAAGTTTTGTTATGGCCCATGCCAAAGAACATATGGTTTGGCTTACTATACAAGGCCATATTAATAGTGTGGCAGTAGCCAGCTTAGTCGGCGTATCTGCTATTATTCTCACGGAAAAAAGTATGCCTACACCGGATATGTTGGAAAAGGCGAAAGAAAATGCTATTCCCATTTTGACAACACCTCTTACAAGCTTTAACTTGGCCTATTTGTTAGGTCGAGATGGCATGTTGGGAGGGGAAGGATGAAAGTAAGCTATGACTTTCATATTCATACCGCGGCATCGCCTTGTGGAGATGAACAAATGACACCGAATAATATTATTAATCTATGTCAGTTGCTAGGTAAGCAAATGATTGCTATTACAGACCATAATACCTGCTGTAACTGCCAAGCGGTGATGTCACTTGGCGCGGATAAAGGGATTTGGGTATTACCAGGCATGGAAATAGAGTGTATGGAGGAATTTCATGTCATTGCCCTATTTCCTACACTAGAAAGTGCTTGTGAGGTAGAAAAAGAGGTGCATGCTCATATGCCAGATTTGAAAAATCGTGTGAGCATTTTTGGAAATCAGTGGGTGATGAATGCCAGAGATGAGATTGTTGGGGAAGTTGAACGGATACTTTTGACAGCGACTGGACTTTCTATTTATGACCTATGCCCCTTAGTACGTGCGTATGGTGGGGTCATTTATCCAGCGCATATTGATAGAACATCTTATAGCATTATTTCCAATCTAGGATTGGTTCCTGAAGATTTAGGCTTTCAAATCATTGAAGTTTCAAAATCAGCAAACATAGATGATTATGCACCAGGGTATCCAGGCGTACGGATTGTATCAAGCTCGGATGCCCACTATTTAGAACAACTTTGTGAAAAAGAATTTTTTCTAGAGCTGCCAGATATAAGCTTAACAACATTGTGGAGAGCGTTAAAGAAATGTTGAATAAAAATTTTAAATCTACAAAATAGTTAACTTAAATTACAAAATGTTGACAATGCTACAATGTTGTGGTATTTTCATAAATATGATGTAAAATTTTTTAGACTACTTGTTAACTTTTTAACGTATGCTTGAAAAGGAATAACCACATGAAGTTAAAAGTAACAAAAGTGTGAGGAGGAAAAGAGATGTCATGTGAAAGATGTAACAATCCGCTTGCAAGGGAAATGTATGCAGAATTAGAAGTTTTTATTGATGCCCTACCAGAAAAACGAGGTGCATTGATTTCTGTACTTCATAAGGCACAAGCTATTTTTGGATATCTACCTAAGGAAGTTCAAGAATTTGTAGGTCAAAAGCTAGGGGTTTCAGCAGCACAAGTTTATGGTGTAGTAAGTTTTTATTCTTTCTTTACAATGGAGCCGAAAGGGAAATACCCTATTTCAGTTTGTTTAGGAACAGCTTGTTATGTAAGAGGTGCAGATCGTGTATTAGATGCTTTTAAAAGTGAACTAGGTATCGAGGTTGGACAAACAACAGAAGATGGTAAGTTTTCTTTAGACGCCTTACGATGTGTAGGTGCATGTGGGTTAGCACCTGTTGTCATGATAGGGGATAAAGTCTATGGACGTATTAACACAGCTGAACAAGTAAAAGAAATTATTGCAGAATACCAAGATTAGGACTGCGAATAAATAAGGAGGGTAAGCTATGACGAAAATCATGTCGCTCGATCAGCTTAAGACATTAAGGGATAATGTAAAAAATAAAGTGGATCTTCGTGTAAAAGGCGAAAATGTAGATAATATGGTAGTAGTTCGTGTAGCAATGGCAACCTGTGGAATAGCTTCTGGGGCAAGAGAAGTAATGAATTATTTGGCAGAACTAGTAAGAGATGAAAAAGTGGAAAATGTAGTGATTACACAAAGTGGATGTATGGGATACTGCTATGCGGAGCCTACCATTGAAGTCACACTTCCGGGCAAAGAACCTGTTGTGTATGGCAATGTTGACAAAGAAAAAGCAAAGGAAATCTTAGAAAAACACATCCTTGGTGGTGAAATGGTAGATGGCATCATTCCAACTATCCATAAATCCCTTGATGAGTAATGGAAAGAAGGTGCTAAAATGTCTCAATATACAATGCATATTTTAGTTTGTGGAGGTACAGGATGTATCTCATCAAGATCCCATGAGATTGTTGAAAATCTTAAGTTACATATTGAGGAAGCGGGTATGAGTGACACCGTTCAAGTATTGACAACAGGGTGCTTCGGTTTCTGTGAAAAAGGTCCTATCGTAAAGATTCTTCCAGATAATACGTTTTATGTGCAAGTGAAACCAGAAGATGCAAAAGAAATTGTATTAGAGCATGTGGTCAAAGGAAGAAAAGTAGAAAGACTCCTTTATATTGATCCAGCTACAGATGATAGCGTTTCTGACTCCAAACATATGGATTTCTATAAAAAGCAAATGCGTGTAGCGCTTCGTAACTGTGGATTTATTGATCCAGAAAATATTGATGAATACATTGCAAGAGATGGTTATGCAGCACTTGGGCAAACTTTGGCTATGACCCAGCAAGAAGTCATTGATGAAGTGAAGAAGGCAGGCCTTCGTGGACGTGGGGGCGGTGGATTCCCTACAGGTTTAAAATGGGAATTTGCTTATAAGAATAAGAGCGACCAAAAGTATGTAGTATGTAATGCAGATGAAGGAGATCCAGGTGCATTCATGGATCGTTCTATCCTTGAAGGTGATCCTAACTCTATTGTAGAGGCCATGGCTATTTGTGGTTATGCCATTGGTGCAAATAAAGGGCTTGTCTATATTCGTGCAGAGTATCCTTTAGCAGTGAAGCGTCTAGAAATTGCCATTAACCAAGCACGTACATATGGACTATTAGGTGAAAACATTTTAGGCACAGACTTTAACTTTGATATTGAAATTAAATTTGGTGCAGGAGCTTTTGTATGTGGTGAAGAAACAGCGCTTATTCACTCTATGGAAGGGTTACGTGGGGAACCTACTACCAAACCCCCATTCCCTGCTGAAAGTGGTTACTGGAATAAGCCAACCAATGTGAATAACGTTGAGACCCTTGCCAATATACCTGTTATCTTCTTAAAAGGTGCAGACTGGTTTAGTCAAATAGGAACAGAAAAATCAAAAGGGACTAAAGTATTTGCACTTGCAGGTAAAATTAACAACGTAGGTCTTATTGAAGTGCCAATGGGGATCACATTAAGAGAAGTTATTTATGATATTGGTGGCGGTATCAAAGATGGTAAGAAATTTAAATCTGTTCAAACAGGCGGGCCATCTGGTGGTTGCCTCACAGAAAAAGATTTAGATACACCTATCGACTTTGATAACTTGATTGCCAAAGGTTCTATGATGGGTTCAGGTGGTATGATTGTTATGGATGAGACAGACTGTATGCCTGCCGTAGCTAAATTCTACCTTGAGTTTACAGAAGAAGAATCTTGTGGCAAATGTACACCTTGTCGTGTAGGAACAAAACGTCTTTGCGAAATCCTTACCAAGATTGTAGAAGGTAAAGGGACTATGGAAGACCTTGATATATTAAAAGAACTCAGTGCAGTCATTAAAGACACAGCACTTTGTGGTTTAGGTCAAACAGCACCTAACCCCGTTTTATCAACTTTAGAAGCGTTTGAAGATGAGTACATTGCCCATGTTCGTGATCATAGATGTCCAGCAGGTAAATGCAGTGCCTTACTTGAATACAACATTACAGACAAATGTATTGGATGTACTGCATGTTCTAGAATTTGTCCAGTCAATGCTATTTCAGGTAGTCCAAAACAAAAACATACGATTGATCATGCAAAATGTATTAAATGTGGTGCATGTATGACGAAATGTCGTTTTGGCGCTATTGTCAAAGAGTAGGGGGAAGAATGAATATGTCAGAACTTAAAATTACGATAGATGGAAAAGAAACTTTTGTAAACCCAGGTGCAACGATTCTTACTGCAGCAAGACAAGTAGACGTAGAAATTCCTACACTTTGTCATCTTAATTTGCATGGGACAGCTATGGAAAATCAGATAGCTTCTTGCCGTGTATGTGTGGTAGAAGTTGAAGGAAGAAGAAACTTAGCACCAGCTTGTGCAACACCTGTCACTCAGGGAATGGTTGTTAAAACAAACACACCACGTGTGATGCAATCCCGTCGTATGGTACTAGAACTTTTACTTTCAGACCATCCAAAAGATTGCTTAAGCTGTGAAAAAGCAGGAAACTGTGAGCTTCAAGATATGGCTGTGAAGTTTGGTATTCGCCAAGTACGCTTTGACCATAACTATGCACAATCTACTTATCCAAAACAAGCAGGGGTATCTATTATACGTGATATGGACAAATGTATTATGTGTCGTAGATGTGAGACTATGTGTAACAAAGTACAAACGGTAGGTGCACTTTCCGGTGTACATAGAGGATTCCCATCCTATGTTGGAACAGCTTTTGGTGCACCACTTGAAGACACAGTGTGTACACAATGTGGTCAATGTGTAGCTGTTTGCCCAACGGGTGCATTAGTAGAAAATGAGCAAATAAACGAAGTATTAGCACAACTTGCAAATCCAAATAAGACAGTACTCGTACAAACAGCACCTGCAGTACGTGCTGCACTAGGGGAAGCCTTTGGCATGGAACCTGGTACACTTGTAACAGGTAAGATGGTAGCAGCCCTTAGAAGACTTGGATTTGATTATGTATTTGATACAGACTTTGCAGCAGACGTAACCATTATGGAAGAAGGTTCAGAGCTTATTGACCGAATCACAAAAGTGATGAATGGGGATGAATCTGTGAAATTGCCCCTGCTTACAAGTTGTTGCCCAGCGTGGGTGAACTTCTATGAAACCCAATTTGGCAATATGCTTGACTATCCTTCAACAGCAAAATCTCCACAACAAATCTTTGGGGCTATTGCTAAGAGTTACTTTGCAGAAAAAATAGAAGTACCACGTGAGAAAATGACAGTAGTCTCAATTATGCCATGTCTTGCTAAGAAATATGAAGCAGATCGCCCAGAGTTTGAAAAGGATGTAGATATTGCCCTTTCAACACGTGAGCTTGCAGCGCTTATTAAACAAGCGAATATTGACTTTGAAAGTCTACCAGAAGAAGACTTTGACAATCCTTTAGGCGAATCTACAGGTGCAGCAGTTATCTTTGGTACAACAGGTGGGGTTATTGAAGCAGCAGTGCGTACAGCCTATGAAAAGATTACAGGAGAAACACTTGAAAAAGTTGAATTTGAAGCGCTTAGAGGATTTGAAGGTGTAAGAATGGCAACGGTGAAAGTGGGAGAACTTAATCTTAACATCGGTATTGCACATGGTCTTGGAAATGCAAGAACGTTGATGGAAGAGATTAAAGCAGGTAATCCACACAACTTCCACGCTATTGAAGTGATGGCGTGCCCAGGAGGCTGTGCAGGTGGTGGTGGGCAACCTTATCACCATGGAGATATCGAAGTTGTTCAAAAACGCCGCGAGGCACTTTATAGAGAAGACGAAGGTAAGCCAGCACGTAAATCTCATGAAAACCAAGCAGTGCTTCAAATGTATGAAGAATACTTTGGTCATCCAATGAGTCACAAGGCTCATGAGTTGTTGCATACAAGTTATAGTAAGAAAGATAGAATTTAATAGATTTAGCAAGAGTGGGGGCTATATTATAGCTCCCTTTTTGTTGTAATTGGCGTATATAGTGTAGCCGATGTGTGAGAATACCTAATTAATTTGGAGGTGTCTCGTTGAAGAGATTAAAACACTATTTATTGAATATGAACAATCAAACAACCACCTATAAGGAGATGTATGAAGGGCGTGTGGCACCGAGCGCCTAGAGGTATCTGATATGGGGTTCATTCTCATAGGGGGTGAGCGGTAACTGTTTCCTAAATTGGATATTGCAGGTCCTGTCTATTAGATGTACTAGGGTGAGGCTTGTAGGAAAATAATGAGTATTTTAATGGTATAAAGAGTAGTTTGAAACATATAGAAAGAAAGCATGATATACATTTTAATCGAAAGGAATAGTTATAAATATAGCTTGATGAGAAAGGGGATAAATTTTTATGATTACGATTAGGCCTTTTAGGGCGTGGAGACCGAATGGGAAGTTCGTGGGTGAAGTGGCGGATTTACCTTATGATGTGGTAACAGATGATGAGGTTAGGGAACGATTAAAGGCGCATCCCTATTCTTTTTTAAGAGTGGATAAGCCGGAGGCATGGTGCGGGGCTACTAATCAAGCAGATGTGGCTAAAGCAGCACACAATGCGTTGCAGGACCTTATAGATGGAGGGATACTGGTCCAAGATCAACAGGAGTGCTTGTATATTTATGGGATAGAGTCTAAATGGGGGAGTCAATATGGCATAGTAGGCTGTTTTGCTTGTCAAGAGTATAATGAGGGAAAAATTAAAAGACATGAGAAGACAAGGGCGGATAAGGAAGCAGATCGTGCAAGGCATGTGGAGGCTTGTAAGGCGCATACAGGACCTATATTTTTAACATGTCAGGAAGAAAAAGCACTTCAAAGATGGATTAGGGGATATTGTAGGACGTATGAAGCACTCTATGCATTTCAAGATGAGTATGGGGCTTGGCAAGCTATCTATAAAGTTTCGGGTCAAAAAGAACTAGAAGAATTAAGAAGTCTATTTGCAAATATAGAGGCTCTTTATGTAGCAGACGGACATCATCGTTTACAAGCAGCTTCTACATATGCGGCATCACGGAGTAACGAGAAGCAGTCAAAGGATCGAAATGGAGAAGGCATCAAAGGGGAGTATGATTACTTTTTGGGGGTGGTTTTTCCAAAGTCTGAGCTATGTATTTTGGATTATAACCGTGTTCTAAAAGATGAAAGTGGCTTATCTAAGCAAGCGTTTTTACAGCAATTAGAAGTGAACTTCCACGTCACTCAAATTTCAAAAGAGTATTTTAAACCAAAGACTAGGCATGTATTGGGGATGCGTTATAAGAAAGAGTGGTATGCTTTAAGCATAAGAGAGGAGGTTCTAGTGCATTATAAAGATGACGTTGTAGGTGTATTAGATACTGATCTTTTACAAAAACTTATTTTAGGTCCTATTTTTCATATACAAGAACCTAGAACAGATAAGCGTATTGATTTTGTTGGAGGTGTTAAGGGGGGAGAGGTCTTAAACGATTTAACCGAGGACAGATGGGATGTGGCTTTTAGTTTATATCCTACCTCTATAGAGGAATTGATAGCTGTTGCAGATGCGGGGGCACTCATGCCACCTAAGTCTACTTGGTTTGAACCTAAGCTTAGAAGTGGATTATTTATACATTCTTTTTGACAAATAGGCTTATCCATTGACAAATTTAACTGAATTTCATATAATCATTATCATAATAAGCATATGAAAAGCTATACTAAGTATATAAATAGAATAAGTGACATGCGACGATGAGGAGTAGTAAATAAAAAAGGGTTTTCAGAGAGGGAAACAAGGGTGGGAGTTTCCTAATACCTATTTATTGAAGCAGCCTTTGAGCATACATCTTGAACCAAAGTAGGGATGTACGGGTAACTGCGTTAGAAGTTTCAGAGGGATACCTACTTTATGGGTATAACTAGGGTGGTACCGCGAGCAACCTCGTCCCTATTTTGGGGATGAGGTTTTTTTATTTGCCCAAAAATGGATATGGGGTGATTTTATGCACAAACTTAGTATAGTCAGTGAACAAAACCCATTGGATGCGCTTTACATTCCAAGTCCTTTAGTTTGCGAGCCAATTATGCGTGTTTGGCTGGTAAAAGAGGCCTATGAAGCCTTTTATAAGCTGAGCCGAGATATGCAAGACAATGGCCTAAGCCCTGTTTTAGGGATAAGAGGCTATCAGTGCTTTGCTTATCAGAAAAAGCTTTACTTAAACGAGGCACAAAGGCTGATAAGGCTTGGAGAAAAAGGAATAAATGCTTATGAAAAAGCAAAACAGCACACACTGCCACCTGGTTGTAGTGAACATCAACTTGGGGTTGCTATTGATGTAGGATTATCCAAACAAGATAAGCCTACGGATGCTCAAAGTTTTGAAAGCACTAGCCAGTTTAGGTGGATGAGCCAATATGCAAAAGAATATGGTTTTATACTCAGGTACCCAAAAGATAAGGAAAGTGTAACAGGTGTTAGCTATAGGCCTTGGCATTACCGATATGTAGGTGTTGGGCATGCTAAAAAAATGGATAAACTTAGTCTTTGTCTGGAGGAATACTACCAAACATTTTATGCACACTAAAGTTTTTTAAATATAAGGAGGAATACACATGAAACAATTTAGTTTAAATGAACTAAGAGAAATGTATTTAAGTTTCTTTGAGTCAAAAAATCACTTACGTAAAAAAAGTTTTCCAGTTGTACCACAAAATGATAATAGCTTACTTTTAATCAATGCAGGGATGGCACCACTTAAACCTTACTTTACAGGTCAAGAAGTACCACCAAGTAAACGTATGACAACTTGTCAAAAATGTATTCGTACAGGTGATATCGAAAATATTGGTAAAACAGCACGTCACTTAACTTGTTTTGAAATGCTTGGGAACTTCTCGTTTGGGGATTACTTCAAAGAAGAAGCGATCAGTTGGGCATGGGAGTTTGTAACAAAAGTACTTGAACTTCCAGAAGAGCGTCTTTTTGTATCTGTATATGAGGAAGACCAACCAACAGCAAAAATCTGGCATGACAAAATGGGTGTGGCAGAAGATCATATCGTTTTTTTAGGTAAAGAAGATAACTTCTGGGAAGTAGGGGTAACAGGTCCATGTGGTCCATGTTCAGAAATTTACTTCGATAGAGGACCAGAATATGGTTGTGACTCACCAACCTGTGCAGTAGGCTGTGATTGTGACCGTTTCATGGAATTTTGGAACTTAGTATTTACACAATTTGATAGACAAGAAGATGGTACTTACTTACCACTTCCAAATCCAAATATTGATACAGGTATGGGACTTGAAAGACTTGCAACAATGATGCAAGGTGTAAGTTCTGTATTTGATGTAGATACTTTTAAAGCCATTCGTGACCATGTTTGTGCACTTGCAAATGTGACTTATGGAAAAAGTGACAAAACAGATATGTCTATTCGTGTCATTACTGACCATATCCGTTCAGCAACATTTATGGCATCTGATGGGGTACTTCCATCAAATGAAGGTCGTGGCTACGTTATGAGAAGACTTATCCGTCGTGCGGTAAGACATGGTAAACTTTTAGGTATTCAAGGCCTCTTCTTAAAAGAACTTGTAAAAACAGTAGTCGATAATTCAAAACATGAATATACTGAACTTGAAGACAAGTTTGATTACATTGTTAAGCTTCTTACTGTAGAAGAAGAAAACTTCAATAAAACAATCGAACAAGGTCTTACTATCTTAAATGGTTACATTGAAGGACTTGAAGCAAAAGGTGAAACAGTATTAAACGGTGAAGCTTGCTTTAAACTCTATGACACTTATGGATTCCCTATTGACTTAACAAGTGAAATCTTAGAAGAAAAAGGCTTAAGCATCGATGAAGAAGGTTTCAAACTTGAAATGGAAGCACAAAGAAAACGTGCACGTGAAGCCCGTGGTGAAACAAACTACTCAGGCCGTGATAAAAACGTATATGATGAACTTCCAAATACACTTACAACAGCGTTTGTAGGTTATCAACAACTTGAAGTAGAAAGTACAATTGATGCACTTGCTACTCATGAAGCGCTTGTTAGCGAAGCAACAGAAGGTATGGAAGTCAATATCGTTTCTAAGAGCACACCATTCTACGCTGAAAGTGGCGGGCAAATGGGGGATAGTGGTACAATCACAACAGCAAATGGTACGGTAGAGGTTACAAACACAACAAAGGTTGTAGGTGGCAAATTTGCTCACCATGGTAAAGTGGTAGCAGGTACAATCAAACAAGGTGAAGTAGCAACTTTCAAAGTAAACCCTGCAATGCGTCTTGACTCAGCACGTAACCATAGTGCAACCCATCTTCTTCAAAAAGCACTTCGTGAAGTAGTAGGTGGGCATGTAGAGCAAGCGGGTTCTAACGTAACAAATGAACGTTTAAGATTTGACTACACACACTTTGAAGCTTTAACAAGTGAGCAACTTGAGCGTGTAGAAGCTATTGTAAACGAAAAAGTTTTAGAAGCACTTGATATTACAACAATGGAAACGTCTATTGATGAGGCAAGAAAATTAGGTGCAATGGCACTCTTTGGTGAAAAGTACGGAGATGTTGTACGTGTTGTAGATATGGGGAGATACTCTATCGAACTTTGTGGTGGAACACACCTTGTCAATACAGCTCAAATTGGTACTTTCAAAATTGTTTCTGAAACAGGAGTTGCATCAGGGGTTAGACGTATTGAAGCAGTCACTGGCCGTGGTGCAATTAGCTACTACCAAACTATTGAAAAAGAACTTAATGAAGTAGCTAAGCTTACAAAAGCTAAAAAAGATAGCGTAGCTAAAAAAGTAGAACACATCTTAGCAGAAAGCAAAGAGCTTCAAAGAGAAAATGATAAAATCAAAGCTGAGATAGCAAAATCTGAAGCTGAAAACATTTTAGATGAAATTCAAGAAGTAGCAGGATTTAAAGTATTAGTAGCAGAACTTCCAAGTATGGATATGAATGGTCTTCGTAACATGGGAGACACTTTCAAAGATAAACTTGGTGAAGGTGTTGTGGTTCTTGCTAGCTGTATGGACGAAAAAGTAAGTTTGGTAGCTATGGCAACAAATGGAGCAGTTATTGCAGGTATCCATTGTGGCAATATCATCAAAACTTCAGTAGCAGTCGTAAACGGAGGCGGCGGCGGTCGTCCTAATATGGCACAAGCTGGTGGTAAAGACGCTTCAAAAGTAAAAGAAGCCCTTGAAACAGCAAAAGAAATCATAAATCAACAATTAAATAAGTAAAAGTTATTAAGAATCTATTGACGTAATCCTATATGTCAATTATAATTTATGGTAGTGCTTTAATCTTTTCTCCGTACAAATGCATAAAGCACGATACTGCAGCCCGGAGGGAGGGAAAGAAATGTCAGAGGTTACTGTTCGCGAAAATGAATCTTTAGATAGCGCTCTTCGTCGTTTTAAAAGAAATTGTGCTAAAGCAGGTATCATGCAAGAAATTCGTAAAAGAGAACATTACGAAAAACCAAGTGTGAAACGTAAAAAGAAATCAGAAGCAGCACGCAAAAAAAATAGACAATACTAATAATTGGTGATGTCTGCCCACAGTCTACTTCGGTAGAGTAAGGTTAGGCGGCTAAGCTGTGCTATATTCAAGACATTTGTCTTGAGCAACATATAAATCCTAGAAATGCTATGCATTTCTAGGATTTTTGTGTTTATAGCACTTTCTTTTTTTATACAAGTTATACCTGTCCTACTCCTTGCATAAATATAGAGATAAGGAGGGGGAATACCATGAAAAAAGATATGAAAGACAAAAAGAAAGAATGGGTACTTGGTGTAATGGATACTTTAGAAGTACCGCAAGAAACTATCTTAGATATTCCGATTATTTCTTTCATTGGCAATCGTGAAATTGCAATAGAAAACTTCATTAGCATTGTAGAGTATGACGAAGATATTATTCGTCTTAAGACAACGTGTGGGGAACTTGCTATTGTAGGTAAGCACTTAGAAGCCAAGAGTATGGATAGCGAGCAAATACAGATTAAGGGCCAAATCCAATCAGTCGGCTACGACCAGAAAGGGTGAATGATTTGTTCGTATCATTATGGAATTATTTAAGAGGTTATGTTATAGTAGAAGTAAGTGGCTATGCCCTTGAAAAATTTATGAATTTAGCCTTAAAAGACAGTGAATATTTTTGGAATATTACACGTAAAAATAATAAAATGTACCTGCATACCACTACTAAAGGATTCAAAAGGTTAAAGCCTTATGCTAAAAGGTCTAAATGTCATTTACACATTACAGAAAAGAGAGGATTGCCCTTTCTTCAATTTCGCTATCGTAAGCGCTGGATGTTAGCTATAGGGAGTCTTATCTTTGTAGGATTACTCTACCTGCTTTGCTCTTTTGTTTGGCTAGTAGAAGTAGAGGGGTGTCAGCGTCTAAATGATACGGAGGTCATAGAGACATTAGAAACACATGGCTATGAAGTGGGTAAATTCAAAGGGAAATTAGACTTAAGAAAAGCAGAACAAGTGCTCATTGATGCTTATCCAGAGATTATTTGGACAGGTGTTAAATATCAAGGAACCAAGTTGGTTATTCAAATTAGTGAATCAGTTCCAAAGCCTGTGCTAGTTGATGAAAAGGAACCTTGCAATTTAGTTGCAACAAGAGATGCACTCATTACATATATTGCGACAGACAGAGGAATGCCACAAGTTAAAAAAGGAGATACTGTTAAAAAAGGAGACCTATTAGTTTCTGGAAGTATTCCTTTTAACGATGAATCAGGTGCAAGTTACTTGGCTCATGCTAAAGCACAAGTCCGCGCTAAAACAGGCTATGCACTTACAGCGAGTATGCCTCTTGAAAGTATAAAAAAAGAGTATACCCAACGCGTCAGTACACGTTATAACTTGAAATTATTTGACTTTAAGATTCCAATTTGGAAACAGCATGCAAAAGACGTTTATAATTATTATGATGAAGTCGTAACGGTGAAGCAATTTAAACTCACAAAGCAATTTCCACTTCCATTTTATTTTGAGCGTACTCAAAAAGTAGAATATATACCTCAAAAACAAAGGATAGAAGAAGACGTAGCAAAAGAAAAGTTATACGCTAAACTATATGATACACTCTTAGAAAAGTTAGATAAAGATTCTAAGGTGCTTTACCATGAAGTCACTTATAAGCAAGAAGAAGGTAAATTAGTTGCATCCTTACAAGCTATTGTGGAAGAAGATGTAAGTGAACGTGTTCACTTAACAGCTGAAGAAATGATGCCCTTAAATGGAGTAGAAGGAGAAAATGAATAATGGGATTAGACGAAAAGAAAATTCAAATACCAACATGTTATATAGCGGGGATTTTCGGGAAATTTGATGAGCATATTAAACTCCTTGAAAAACTCTTTAATATTAAAGTGGTTCTAAGAAATGAAGATATTAAAATTTCAGGTGAACCACCTCAAATTGATTTAGCCATTAAAACGTTCCAAGAACTTTTAAGTATTGCTGAAAAAGGAGAGGTTATTGATACACAAATGGTAGAGTATACAGTAGATCTGATTAAGAAAAAACAGGATCAAGCCTTTTCCCTTTCAAGCCAAGACTTGATTACAGTGACTTCAGCAGGTAAGCCCATTAAGGCAAAAACAATGGGCCAAAAGCAATACATTGAAAATATTAGAAGAAACATGATTGTTTTTGGTATAGGACCCGCGGGTACTGGTAAGACGTATCTAGCCATGGCGATGGCTGTACACGCTTTTAGAAAAAATGAAGTGAGTAAGATCATTTTAACACGTCCTGCTATTGAAGCTGGGGAGAAACTAGGCTTTTTGCCAGGAGACCTTCAAAGCAAGGTAGACCCTTACTTACGTCCACTTTATGATGCCCTATTTGAAATTATGGGACCTGAACAATTCGAAAAGAATATGGAAAAAGGATTAATTGAAGTTGCACCTCTTGCTTACATGAGAGGACGTACTTTAAACAATGCATTTGTTGTTCTTGATGAAGCACAAAATACAACCCCTCCACAGATGAAGATGTTTTTAACACGACTAGGATTCAATTGCAAAGCGATTATTACAGGAGACCTTACACAAATCGACTTACAAGCGGATCAAAAAAGTGGATTAAAAGAAGCAAGTCGTATACTTTCTAAAGTAGAGGGAATCGGTTTTAGCTACTTAGACCGTAATGACGTTGTACGTCATCCATTAGTTCAAAAGATTGTAGACGCCTATGAAGATTATGAAAAAGTACAAAAGCATTCAAAAAATGACCGCTAATTTTAGCGGCATTTTTTGAAAGAAGGAGGTAGGGGATGAAGAGATTTAGATGGGAAGTTTTATATATTTTAATTGCCATCGTATTAACCTTTACTGTTGTAAGCTCGGGAGATTACTTTGGTAAAAAAATCAAAATAGAAGTGGGGCAAATTGCACCTGAGACCATTGAAGCACCCTTTCAGGTGGAAAATGAGCTCGCAACTCAAAGAAAAAAAACTCTAGCTGAAAACACTACACCTGATGTGTATAAAATGGATGAACAAGTACTAGATAAGGGACTTGCTAATATTGACTTGCTCTTTAACTACGTTGAAACATTGAAAACCTCAGGCATTACAGAAGAATTTGGTACCTCACCTGTACAAATATTACAAAGTAAATCACCCATTCCTCTTTATGAAGATGAATATAAAAGCCTATTGAATACAGATTTAGCTGAATTACATAGCATAGAGCAAATTTGCATTAATTTACTTACTAATGTAATGGATGCAGGTATAAAAGAAAATGAAAATAAATCTTTAGATGTACGCACCAAATTAGAACGTACAGACCTAAGTAATAGTCAACAAAAGATTGCCTATGAAATTATTTATACTCAAATCAAGGCGAATTTTATAGTGGATAAGGAATCGACTGCACTGGCAAAAGAGGAAGCGAGAAACAGTGTGGAACCTATCTATATTTTGCAAGGTGAGCGTGTGATTGAACAAGGGACTCGTGTGAGCGAAGAGGCCTATGCGATTTTAAATAAAATTGGCTACTTAAACACAGATGACGTTGAGAGTTATAGTCAATATATGGGATTACTTGCACTGATTTGTTTGATTGTTCTTTACGTGTTCCGTACGATTCGTGCAGATAAGAATATGAGAAACTTCACCAGAGGGCAGACAGGTCTTATTGTTATTTTATATATTATTTCATTAGGAATTATTCGTGTGCTTATGGCAGGAGACTACATCTATATGCCTTTGGCATTTGCTCCGTTGCTCATTGCTATTTTAATTGATAAAGACGTAGCAATTATAATTCATCTTGTGCTCTTAGTAGTGGCAGCAACTGCTCATAAGGCGGATTTGGTGTTTGTGACCTATCATCTATTGAGTGGACTTTTAAGTATATCTATTATCACAGCCATGCAAGAACGTAAAGAAACGATGCGAAATGCTCTTTTTATTGGAAGCATACAAGCACTCCTTTTTATCAGTTTGAACTTACTCGTAGGAATGAATATTTCTAGCCAGCTCCTTTTTAAAGCAGCAGAGGCATTTTTGGTAGGACTTGTGGTCGTTATTTTAGTAGTGGGAAGCCTCCCACTTTGGGAAGCTGCCTTTGGTTTTATTACGCCCATTCAGCTCTTAGAACTTACCAATCCAGATCAGCCTGTATTAAAACGTCTTTTGATAGAGGCTACAGGCACTTACTATCACAGTCTTTTAGTTGCTAATTTAGCAGAAACAGCAGCAAATGAGATTGGTGCTAATGCTTTGATGACAAGAGTAGGTGGGTACTATCATGATATAGGAAAACTGACTTGTAGCAACTACTTTAAAGAAAATCAAGTTTTAGAAAATCCTCATGACTACTTGGATCCCAAATCTAGTGCAAATATTATCTTATCTCATGTGACATCTGGTATAGAGCTTGCAGATGCTTATAAACTTCCTAAATGCGTTAAGGACATGATTTGTGAACATCATGGAACAAGTATGGCAGGATATTTTTATATTAAAGCTAAAAACATGGAAGGTGATGCTGTAGACCCTAGTGACTTCACTTATAACGGTCCTAAGCCACAGACAAGAGAAGCTGCACTTATTATGCTCGCAGACGTTGTAGAAGCTACTGTACGCTCTATGCAACATAAGATTGGAAAGGAAATGGCAGTAGAAGATATTGTTAGAAAAATGGTGAGACAAAAACTAGATGAAGGACAGTTAGATGAATGTCCACTATACATCTCAGATTTAGAAAAAATTATTGAGTCCTTTACACGGATGCTCAAAGGGATGTATCATGAACGTATTGAATACCCAGATAGAAAGGTTAAATAACATGAATTTATACTTAGAAGATGACTACGAATTTTTTGAACAACAAGAAGGTCTATTGGACACGGTTAAGGCTGTTATTAATAAATGTTTGGAGATTGAAAAGGTGCCTTATCCAGCAGAAATTAGCTTAACAATTGTAGATAAAGCTGAAATACAAGCAATCAATAAGGAACATCGTGAGATGGATAAGCCTACAGATGTCCTTTCTTTTCCTCAGATTGACTCAGTAGCGAACGGTGTGATTGGCTGGGATAATCTTGACGAAGCGTCTATCATGAATTATGATACTAAAGACATTCTACTTGGTGATATTGTGCTTTGTTATGAAGTAGCACAAGAACAAGCCAAAGAATATGGACATGCACTCAAACGAGAAGTTTGCTTTTTAGTGGCCCATAGTATGTTCCACTTATTAGGTTATGATCATATGAATGAAAGTGATGAAGAACTCATGATGGCTAAACAAAATCAAGTTCTTGAGACTTTAAATATAGGAAGATAGGAGCGATCTTATGGAAAATTATAAAGCGTTAGTGGAAAAGGCAAAAGAAGCGAGAGAATATGCTTATGTACCTTACTCAAAGTTTAAAGTAGGTGCGGCTTTGCTTACAGAAGATGGCAAAATTTATACAGGATGTAATGTAGAGAATGCTTCTTATGGCGCCACTAACTGTGCTGAGCGTACAGCTATCTTTAAAGCGGTATCAGAAGGTACAACATGCTTTAAAGCTATTGCAATTGTAAGTAGTAGCAAAGACTTTACTTACCCATGTGGCATATGCCGCCAAGTTATTGGTGAATTTATGAAACAAGGGGAGATTATCCTAGAAAATGCAGAGGGTGAAATGAAAGTCTATGCTTTCAATGACTTATTACCTTACCACTTTGGAAAAGAAGAACTGAACAAATAAGGAGACTATTATGAAAGATACATTTAAATCAGGGTTCATTTCAATAATTGGGAGAACCAACGTAGGGAAATCTACACTTATGAATCGCCTCATCGGTGAAAAGATAGCGATTATGTCTAACAAACCTCAAACAACACGTAACCGTATTCAAACGGTACTGACTACACAAGAGTATCAAGCTATTTTTATCGATACACCAGGGATTCATACCCCTCAAAATAAACTTGGTGAAATGATGATTAAGACAGCCAATACAACACTTAACGAAGTAGATATCATTTTTTACCTTGTTGAACCAGAACCAATCATTGGGAAAAATGAAGCAGGAATTATTGAAAAACTTAAAACAGTGAAGACGCCTATTTTCCTTTGTATCAACAAAATTGATAGCGTTTCAAAGGAAGATGTGGCAAAAACTATTGATAAGTATAAAGAGCAATTAGAGTTTGCTGAAATTATTCCGATTTCTGCTTATGAAGGAAATAATGTAGATGCCCTTTTAAAATGTATTGGAAAATACTTGCCAGAAGGTCCACATTTCTTCCCAGATGACGTGTTGACAGACCAACCTGAAAGACAAATTGTGGCAGAAATGATTCGTGAAAAAGCACTCCATCTTTTAGATAAAGAAATTCCTCATGGTATTGCAATAGAAATAGATTCCATGAAAGCAAGACCAAAAGGTGATATAGTAGATATTGAGGCAACTATCGTATGTGAAAGAGACTCTCACAAGCGTATTATCATTGGTAAAAACGGTACAATGATTAAAGATATTGGAAGCAAAGCACGTTACGATATGGAAAGACTTCTTGGCTCTAAAGTTTATTTAACGCTATGGGTTAAAGTGAAGAAAAACTGGAGAGATAGTCAATTCTTATTGAAGAACTTTGGATTTAATAATGACGAATTTTAAATAGTCAAGGGCTTAAGAGGTGGAAGTTTTTTTATAGCATAGCCTGAATAAACTTGCACAAGCTAACAGTAGATAAGCTTAAAGGGGGCATTCGTATGTTAAATCACTTATGGAAATGTTTTGAGACTACAGGAGATATTGCAACCTATCTAGAGTTTAAAGAATATGAAAAAACTAGAGAAAGCTTAGCAGAAAAGAGAGTGGATGAGACATAAACAACTATGGTAATTAAAGTGACAGGTATTATTCTAAAAGAGTATGTAGTAGGAGAGAGTGATAAATTTATCACTCTCTTTACAAAAGAATTAGGTAAGATTCAAGTGGGCGCACCACGTGCTAAGAAGTTTGATAAAGGTATGGCTTCTGGAACAGAGCTGTTTGTCTATGGTGAATTTGTGATGACACAGTTTAAGCATACATACAAACTCGTCGGTGTAGAGCCCCAATTTACTTTTCATCATTTAAGAGAAGATTTGATGACTTTAAGTTATGCTTCTTATATTGCTGAGTTTATCAGTGAGGTAGCGATAGAAGGTAGTGGCAATGAGCAGCTATTATCGCTGATGCTTTATACTTTACATAGTTTAGAAAAAATGGGAAGTGAGGCATGTGAGCGTATTCGTCGTACGTTTGAAATGCGTGCATTGGGGGTATTAGGCTTTAGACCAGAGCTTGACCACTGTATTAGTTGTGGGACACCTACACCACAAAACCCTGACAAACGCTATGCGCTGTATCCTGCAGAAGGTGGTATTATTTGTGAAGCTTGTAAAGGAGCAGCACGTGTATTGACTATGAGTTATACCACTTGGTATGTACTTCATTACATTTTAGGTGCACCTTTTAAGACCTTATTCCATTTTGAAATTAAACCGTATGTCCTAAAGGAAATAGGTAATGTGTGTGATACATTAGTCACCTATTACATAGAGAAACCTTTTAAAACCCTTGAATTTATTAAGAGCTTAGAAAATTTAGCATAGATTTTCTAAGCTCTTTCTTCGCTTATAAACTAATCTATGCTATAATAAATAGGAATATTTTGGGGTATCCTTAAAAATAGGAGGTGTAGAATGAATAAAAAAATACTGTTATTCGACGGTTTAAGTATTGCTAATAGAGCCTTTTATGGTATACCACTACTGACTAACAAAGAAGGTCACTATACCAATGCGGTTTATGGATTTATCAATATTATGCTCAGCATAATCGAAAAGGAAAAACCTGATTTAGTAGGTATTGCATTTGATGTGAGTGCACCTACTTTTAGACATATTCAATGTGAAGATTATAAGGGTACACGAAAGGGAATGCCACAAGAGTTACGTGAGCAAATCCCTCTTTTAAAGACTGTACTACAGGCTATGAACATCCATATGATGGAGAAGGCTGGATTTGAGGCCGATGACCTGTTAGGGACATTGGCTAAAGCAGGTGAACGTGACGGATATCGAATGGTAGTAGTATCAGGAGACCGTGACTTACTTCAAATTACAAGTGAAACCATTGAGCTTAAAATTCCTAAGACTAAACAACAAGGAACAGAAATTGAAAGCTACTATGCTAAAGATGTAGAAGCGAAATATGAGGTAACTCCAGAGGCATTTATTGATGTCAAAGGATTAATGGGAGATGCTTCTGATAATATTAAAGGTGTACCCGGAATAGGTGAAAAAACCGCCATCAAATTGGTTAAAACCTATGGGTCTATTGAAAATTTATATGAACATATTGAGGAGATTACTCAAAAAAAATTAAAAGAAAACTTAGTCACTTATAAAGACCAAGCACTAGAAAGTAAAATGCTTGCAACCATTGTCTGTGATGTAGAACTTGAGTACACATGGGACGAGTTTAGCTTAGACCTTACCCTTTCAGAAGAAGCCGAAGAACTCTTTAAAAACTTAGAGTTTAAGAAACTTATTACAAAGCTTCCAAGAGCTTCTGCTAGTAAACCAGTAGAGCAAGTAGAAGTGCACGTTTTAAGTGGATTAGAAGTGGCTGCAGGTGCGGGTGAATGTGCTATAACTTATGCCTATGAAGAAGGTCAATTAGATTTAGGGTTAGCTTTTGATGGAAAAGTGGGCTGCTTAAGCTTTGATTTAGAAGATCCCAATCAAGTAACAACTTTGAAAGCATTCTTTGAGCAAGAACAAGGCCTAAAGGTTATTCATGACAGTAAGCAGCTTAGACATATTCTTTGTCCTTATCACATAGAGATAAAAGGACAGGTATTTGATACTTTTATTGCGGCTTATTTAATTGAACCAACCAATGAAACTTATGAAATTAGTGAAATAGCAGATCGTTTCTTAGGAATGCAAAATGTAGTAAGTACCGAAAGTCTTTTAGGCAAAGGCAAAAGTATGAAGGCATGGCTCAGCTTAGAAACTGAAGAACGTACACGCTTCCTAACAGAACGTGCCCATGTACTACAAGCGGCTTATCCAGTCCTAAAAAAAGAAATTGATGACAACGAGATGCAAGAACTGTTCTATGGTATTGAGATGCCCCTTGTAAAAGTGTTGTTTGATATGGAAGTAGAAGGGGTTAAAGTTGATGTAGAGAAGTTGAAGGCTTATGGCAAAGAATTAGATGCATTGATTGAAACGGTAGCTGAAAAAGTTTACCAAGCCGCAGGAGAAACCTTTAATATCAATTCGCCTAAACAACTGGGGGCCATTCTCTTTGAGAAGATGGATATTCCAGCTGTGAAGAAAACTAAGACAGGCTACTCTACAGCTGCAGAAGTTTTAGAAAAACTTAAGGATGGATACCCTATTGTAGAAGATATTTTAGCCTATAGACAATATACTAAGCTCAAATCTACTTATGTAGAAGGACTCCTCGCAGTGATGACCAAAGCGCAAAAAATTCACTCAAGCTTTAATCAAACGATTACAGCAACAGGACGTATTAGTTCAACAGAGCCAAACTTGCAGAACATCCCGATTAAACTCGAAATGGGTAAACGTATTCGTGAGCTATTTATTCCTTCTTCGGATGAATATATCTTCCTAGATGCGGACTACTCACAAATTGAGTTACGTGTACTGGCTTCTTTAGCTGGAGATGAAAAGTTGATTCATGCATTCAATGAAGGCATTGATATTCATACTTTAACGGCATCTGAAGTATTCCATGTTCCATTTGAAGAGGTATCACCACTGGAAAGAAGTAATGCGAAGGCCGTTAACTTTGGTATTGTTTATGGCATGGGTGCCTTTTCATTATCTGAAGACTTAAAGATTACACAAAAAGAAGCAGCGGCTTATATCGAAGGTTACTTTGAGAAGTATCCAAAGATTAAAGACTACTTAGATAGTTGCGTATCCTATGCAAGAGATCATGGCTATGTTAAAACAATTTTTAATCGTAAGCGTGAAATTCCAGAAATTAATTCTAAGAACTTTAACTTACGTGAGTTTGGAAAACGTAAAGCCATGAATACACCAATCCAAGGGGCAGCAGCTGATATCATTAAGCTTGCCATGGTAGATGTACATCAAGCTTTACAAGAAGAAGGATTACGCTCAAAAGTTGTTCTGACCGTACACGATGAGCTTTTACTTGAAGTGTATAAACCAGAACAAGCACAAGTAGCCAAACTACTGAAAGAGAAAATGGAGCAAGCCGTTGATTTAAAAGTGACCTTATCTGTTGATGTACACAGTGGGGAAAACTGGCTAGCTGCTAAATAGGAGAGTAAGATGCAAACAATAGGAATTGTTGGAGGAATAGGAGCGGGAAAAAGCACAGTTGTCTCTTTACTCTGCGAGCTTAGGAAGTGCTTTGTCATTGGAGCAGATGAAATAGGACATAAAATTTTATTAAAAGATGATCTAGCTTATGACCAAGTGGTTAAGGTGTTTGGGCAAGACATCCTAGATGAAGAAGGCAATATTGTACGTCGTAAATTAGGCGCGATTGTTTTTAGTGATCGTACAAAGTTAGAACAGCTTAATCAAATTACGCATCCTATTATTTTCCGGGAAATAAAATTATTAGTAGATAAGTGCAAGGCCCAAGGGGAATGGGACTTGGTCATTATTGATGCAGCACTTTTAATTGAAATAGGGCTTATCCCATTGACCGATTATGTACTTGCTATTTATACAGATGAAAAAACACGTCTAGAAAGATTGATGAAACGTGATGGATTTACTAAAGAACAAGTGTTAGAACGGATTAATAAACAGAAAAAATGGGAAGAATTAGAAAAAGTCTCTGACTTCGTCATTGATAACCGTTATACACGTCAACATACAAAAGAACAAATGATAGAGATGTTAGATCAATTATAAAGGGGTATTGACGTGAAGGTAAGAAGATATTTAAAGGTATTAATATGTGGTTTATTGGTGATTTGCATAGGGGTTGCAACCCCTTTTGTACTTTTGCGTAGGCCCTATAGGGAATGGGTTGAAAGTTATAGTGAGACTTATGGCGTCGATTCACTTTTAGTATATGCTGTTATGAAAGCAGAAAGTGATTATGATCCTAAGGCACTGTCAAGAAGTGGTGCAAAGGGGCTTATGCAGATTATGAATAAAACAGGAAGTTGGGGCGCCACAGAGTGTGAAATCCCAAATTATTCAAGTGATCAATTATTTGACCCAGAAATCAATATTCAGATTGGATGTTGGTATTTGGCAAAACTAATGAATCAATATGAGGGAGATCAAAACTTAGCTTTAGCAGCCTACAATGCGGGCTCGGGCAATGTAGCCAAGTGGCGTGCAAATACCCTTTATAGCAAAGACGGGAGAGTATTGCATACGATTCCTTTTAAAGAAACAGACAAATATGTTCAAAAAGTGAGTTTCTACTATACTCTATACCGATTGCTATATAGTCACTAAGGAGGAAAAGAATGATTCATAAGTTTGGTAAAGTACTTGCTATTTTTATGTGCATGGTGCTACTAGTAGGATGCTCAAGTTTTGGAAATGGTAAAAATCCAGATGTAGAGGAAGAAATTCCTACTCAAGAAGTGGTAGAAGAGAAGCCTACACCAGTAGCCTCAAAGTTGTTGACCATTGGTATGCAAAATCCTATAACCCTTCATCCTATTTACAATATGGATAAGAGCATTCAACAAAATATGTACTTACTCTTTGATACACTTGTCAAAATCAATGAAGATGGAAGTATTAGTCCTAATGTAGCTCAAAACTTCGTCTATAGTGAAGCTGATAAATGTATGCGTATTGATTTAAGACAAGATGTGAAGTGGCATGATGGTACCGATTTAACAGCAGAGGATGTGGCTTATACCTTAGAAGTCATTCAAAAAGCGAGCGAATCACCTTATAAGTTAAGTGGCCAAAATATTGCTAATATTCAAGTTGTTGATCGTTATACAGTCAAGATTTATTATAGACAAGCTTTTAGTGGTGCGTATCAAACGCTCTTTTTCCCTGTTATTCCTAAACATATTTATACAGGAACACAGGCAGAACAAAAAGACTTATTACCTATAGGTTCAGGACCTTATAAGTATGCAGAAAGTGTATCTCATAAAGAAATTACACTGGTTGCCAATGACAACTATTTTAAGGGTAAACCTCAGATTGAAACAATTAAAGTCATGATTATTCCTGATGAGGAAAGTTTGTTATATGCTTTTGAACAAGGCTTGATAGATGTCATCTATACAGATGTTATGGACTGGGGGAAATATGCCAAAGATAAGTCCGCTAACATTTATGAGTTAGGAACCAGTTGCTATGAGTTTATGGGACTCAATCATAATAAGCCTATTTTCCAAAATGCTAATATTAGGAGTGCGTTGGTGTATGCACTAGATAGGCAGAAGATGTCTGATGTGTATTATTTAGGACATTCTGTTGTGACAGATACATTAATTGCACCACACTCCTATCTTTTTGACCCTACCATGCAAATTAAAAGTTATGACTTAGAAAAAGCTAAACTACTTTTAGTAGGAGAAGGCTATACTTATGATGAAGAAACTAAGCTTTTTGTCAAAAATAATATACCTTTAGGCTTTACCTTACTTGTTAATCAAGAAAATAAAGAACGTGTAAAAGTGGCAGAAAGTATTAAGAAAATGTATCAAGAAGTAGGCATAGAAGTTACAGTAGAAAAGATGGATGCACTCACTTTTAAAGAGCGTATTTATAATAAACAATTTGAAGCCTTTTTAGGGGGATGGAAACTCTCCTATATACCAGATGTAACCTTTGCACTTCATTCTAGTCAAATAACGGCTGGAGATAACTTTGTAAGTTATAATAATCCTACGATGGATAGTTATATTCAAGAAGCTTTTAGCGCCCATCCAGATAAAATTGTAGAGGCCTATAGTAAGTTACAGCAATATATAGCAGACCAAAATCCTTATATTAGTTTGTACTTCAAAAATGGTGCACTCATTACTAAGAAAAAAGTAGGTGGCAATATTCAACCTACTCCTCTCAATATGTATGCTAACATTGAAGAATGGGAAATTGTAGACTAGTTCAGATGAACTAGTCTTTTCTTATTTGTGCCTTTGTTTTGACTTTAATTTTTAAAAAGGATATAGTAGAATAAAAGTTATGAAGAATTGAGGTGAATCATAGATGATTTATAATGATGATGTGTTGAGTATAAGTAGCATTTTATCCGAAAATAGGCAAACGAGGCCCAATCATTTTCTCAAAGCCTCTTTGTGTCCTTTTTGCCTTGAACATGCTGATCAAATAGAAACGGTCCAAAAAGAAGCCATGACAAAAGAAGGGGATCATATCCGCATTGTAAAAAACAAGTATCCAGCATGTGATGAGAAGGGAATGGTATATGGCATACATGATGTCATTATTGAAACAGACGATCATCAAAAGAAGCCTTGGCAGTACGGCATAGGACACTGGGAAACATTACTTTGGGTCATGCAAGAAAGATGGTTGGATTTAGCAGCACATCCTAGAATTCATTTTATTCAAATTTTTAAAAATGAAGGTGAACGTGCAGGGGCGAGTATAAGCCATGCCCACTCTCAAATCATTGCATTAGAAGAAGTACCTTGTACAATAGAAACACACTATAAAAAAGTGGAAGACTATGGTCACAAACTAGAGAAATGTAGGCTATGTGAAGAGGTAGCAAGCGGCATTTGGCGTATTTTCACAGAAGAAGGCTGGGAAATCGCTGTACCAGAAGGCATGGCACTCCCTGATGAGACATGGATTATGCCACAAAAGCATATCAATCACATAGGTGAACTGACAAAACAAGATCGATTAGCCCTAGCTAAGCTTATACATACTGTTTTAAACGTCTACCACAAGTGGTTGGGTGATATAAGCTACAATCTATGTATAATGGGTGGAAGGCCTAAGTCAGATACCCATTATCACTTTTTCGTTAAGCTATTGCCACGCACAGGCAACTTTGCAGGATTTGAACTGGCTACAGGCTGTACTATTAATATGGTCAGTGCAAAGACGCAAAGAGCTATGATGCACAAGATGATATTAGACTTAGAGGGGGAGTAAAGTGAGATAAATGATCTAATATTTGGATTGGATATAGGAACGCGTACCGTTATTGGGACGTTAAGAACTTTTGAAGATAAAAAATGGCATGTGAAGCATCATCTTTGTATGCGCATGAAGGTGACCACATTCAAATGATTTTTACAAAGCAAGGTATGAAGGCACAAGCTATCTTGAAAAGCTATATTCCATTCGAAGCGATGCGAAAGACCAAGAAGCCTTTATTGAAGAGTGAGATCAGAGCTTTTGATGCTATTGTCATTCAAGATAAAAAGGATGAAAACTTACAACCAGCTATACACCTATATGTTAACCAAGCATTGATCAAGATACCTTATAAAGAAGAAGGCTACTTATTTGTTAACATATTTGATTATATAGATTTTGACCTCAGTCAGCCTAAAGGAACGATCCAACTTCTGCTCAATGGAGAAAAGGCTGCGGTAACCGACCCTGTTCAATCTGGAGATAAAATAGAAATTTACTGGAAAAAATAAGGAGTGGTGAATAATGAAAGGGATTATTACAGTAGTAGGAAAAGATCAAGTGGGTATTATTGGTAAAGTATGTACACTACTTAGTGAAAATCAAATTAATATATTAGATATTTCACAAACCATTTTGCAAGGTTATTTCAATATGATGATGATTGTAGATTTAAGCCAGAGCGTTGTGGCATTTGACCAAGTTGTAGATGCCCTTGAGGTGCTTGGCAAAGCTATAGAGGTAGACATTCGTTTACAACATGAACATATTTTTGACTCTATGCACCGTATTTAAACGAGATGAGGAAGGAGAACGACGATGATTTCAAAATGGGAAGTGTTAGAAACGAATAAAATGATACAAGAAGCAAATTTAGATATTCGTACGATTACAATGGGAATTAGTTTGTTAGACTGCATCTCAGCGGATATGGACACGTTGTGTGAAAACATCTATAACAAAATTACAACTTGTGCTAAAGATTTAGTATCAACAGGTGAACAAATTTCTAAGAAGTATGGGATTCCGATTGTCAACAAACGTATTTCAGTCACCCCAATTGCGTTGATTGGTGGTGCAACAAAAGCGAATTCTTATGTGCCTATTGCAAAGGCTTTAGACCGTGCAGCAAAGGAAGTAGGTGTCAACTTTATTGGTGGATTTTCAGCACTTGTACAAAAAGGGATGTCACCTTCAGATAGAGTCCTTATTGAGTCTATTCCAGAAGCGTTAAGCGTGACAGAACATGTATGTGCCTCTGTCAACGTAGGGTGTACTAAGTCAGGGATCAATATGGATGCAGTTAAGCGTATGGGTGAGATTATTAAGTTAACTGCAGAACACACAGCAGAGCGAGAAAGCATAGGCTGTGCTAAACTTGTAGTCTTTTGTAATGCTCCTGAAGATAATCCATTTATGGCAGGTGCTTTTCATGGCGTAGGTGAGCATGATAGGGTCATTAATGTAGGTGTAAGTGGACCAGGTGTTGTGAAAAAAGCTTTAGAGCAAGTAAGAGAAGCTGATTTCGAAACCATGTGTGAAACAATTAAACGTACAGCGTTTAAGATTACAAGGGTAGGACAAATGGTGGCAGAAGAAGCAGCAGATAAGTTGGGCGTACCTTTTGGAATTATTGACTTATCTTTAGCACCTACACCAGCTGTTGGCGATAGTATTGGAGAAATCTTTGAAGAGATGGGACTTGAGATGGCAGGTGCTCCAGGTACAACAGCAGCATTAGCTATCTTAAATGATTGTGTAAAAAAGGGGGGTGTAATGGCCTCTTCTTATGTTGGTGGATTAAGTGGGGCTTTTATTCCAGTAAGTGAGGATCATGCCATGATTAAGGCTGCAGAAGTAGGGGCACTGACTTTAGAAAAGTTAGAAGCTATGACTTGTGTATGCTCTGTAGGGCTAGATATGGTAGCTATACCAGGAGACACTAGTGCAAGTACTATTGGTGGCATTATTGCAGATGAAATGGCAATTGGGATGATCAATGCGAAGACAACTGCTGTACGTTTAATTCCTGTATGCGGAAAAAATGTTGGAGAAAGTGTAGAATTTGGTGGTCTTTTAGGAAGGGCACCAATTATGCCTGTAAATGGGTACACTTGTGAGCGCTTTATTGCAAGAGGTGGAAGAGTACCGGCGCCAATTCACAGTTTTAAAAATTAAAAGGCTTATAAACTACCTTCTATGAAGATGAAAGTTGCATTTTCTAGGCCTTATTTAATAAGCCTAGAAAAATAAAGTTTACATATGAATGGAAATAGATAGTTTTAGGAATAAATAAGTACAATAACAATAAAAACAGAAACAGGAGGGTTTTAACATGACTAGAATTTTAGGAAACCTACAACCAGAAAAAGTAATGTATTACTTTGAAGAAATTAGCCGTATTCCACGAGGATCAGGTAATGAAAAAGCTATTAGTGACTATATGGTTGCATTTGCAAAAGAACTTCATTTAGAAGTTAAACAAGACGAAGCCTATAATATTTATATTAAAAAACCAGCAACAAAAGGCTATGAAAGTGCACCGACTGTTATTTTACAAGGCCATTTAGATATGGTTTGTGAAAAAAACAAAGAGACACAACATGACTTCTTAACAGAGGGTATCAAACTTGTTGTAGATGGCGATTTTATTCGTGCGGATGGGACCACATTAGGTGCAGATAATGGGATTTCTATTGCTTATCAAATGGCTGTTTTAGCAGATAATACAATTGAACATCCTGCACTTGAAGCACTTATGACAACAGCAGAAGAAACGGGCATGGATGGTGTAGCGAACTTACATGGTGACTATTTAGAAGGAACAGTACTTTTAAACCTAGATACCGATATCGAAGGGGAATTCCTTGTAAGCTGTGCAGGAGGTGCTAAGGCCCATGTGGATTTACCCGTTACTTATGAAGTGGCAGAAGTAGGACAGGTGCTTTACCGTGTAACTGTTAAAGGATTGACAGGTGGACATTCGGGGGCAGATATTCATCAAGAACGTGCGAATGCCAATGTACTTGTAGGGCGAGTGCTTGACCGTGTGAGACAAGATGTACTTGTGCGTGTCGCGACTTTTGTAGGAGGTAGCAAAGATAACGTGATTACACGTGAAGCTGAAAGCTGCTTCTATGTGCCAGAAGCAGCTGCGGCTCAAGTTGAAACAGTGCTTAGTGAGCTAGAACAAGCTTTCAAAGTAGAATATGAAAAACAAGATCCAGAGCTTAAAATGTTTGTAGAAAAGTTAGCAGAGACTAAAACATGTCTAACAGTAGCACAAACCAATCAACTCATTGACTTATTGATAACATTACCACATGGTATTATGGCTTACAGTATGCAAATTCCAGGACTTGTAGAAAGTTCATTAAACATTGGGGTTGTGCAATTAGAAGCAGATAGCCTTCGTATCGTTCTTGCAGTAAGAAGCTCTGTACCAACTAAAAAAGAAAATATGCTTCGCAAAATTGAACGTGTAGCTGAGAACATTGGAGCTATTTACTCAGTAGCTGGGGACTATCCAGCATGGGTCTATTCACCTCATTCTAGAATTCGTGAATTAGCTTCAGAAATCTATGAGCAAAAATATGGTAAAAAGCCAGAGATTAAGGCAATTCATGCAGGTCTTGAATGTGGTTTTATTTTAGAAAAAATCCCAGGTGTAGATATAATTGCTTTTGGTCCTAATGCTTATGACATCCACTCACCAGAAGAACGTGCAAGCATCAGCTCAATGATACGTGTGTATGCTTATTTATTAGACCTTCTTAAAGCAATGAAAAACTACTAAGAAGGAGTATGCCCTATGAAATTTGAAAAAAATAATAAGTACTTTACAGTGAGTGTCTATGTGGTAGGCAGTATTCTTGTAACAATCCTTAGTGCATTTTTACTCATTAATTTCAAACTCATGGGGGGATATATAGCGCAGTTCATAGGATGGTTATATGGCTTATTAAAGCCGCTTATCTTTGGGCTTGTCATTGCCTATTTGTTAGATCCATTGACTACCTTTTTTGAAAGATGGATTAAAAAACTTTTTAAAAAGAAGAATATAGATCGGAATTACCCAACGGTGCTCACGCTAGTTAGTTTTTTAGTCATTGTAGGCCTTTTTAGCTTGCTTATTGTATTAAACGTGAAAAAGGTGATAGGGGGAGGGGCGGTTAAAAACTTACAAGACAGCTTGACTCAATATGCCGAATACTTTGCCAATATGATTCAGAGTATGGATTTAGCTACTTCCCATTTTCCATTTATGCAAGGGGACAGCAGCTTGATTATGAAAATCTATGAAGGGATCAATGGATTGGTCAGTTGGCTGAGTGACAAGAGTATTGCCATTTTAACGGGTATAGGGAGCAATTTGCTTAACTTAGGATTAGGTTTTGCGATTGCCTTTTATGCCCTAAAAGATAAGACTAAACTTTTATGCATTTATAATCGTTTTTTAAGCCTTATTCTGCCAGAACGTATTCAGAGTGAAGCAAGGGATATTGGACGAGATATTGACTATGTTTTTTCAGGCTATATTAGAGGACAGCTTATAGATGCGGTCATCATGGGAACTTTAATCAGTGTAACACTGATGATGATAGGCATAGACTTTGCTATTATTATTGGTGTAATCTCAGGGATTTTTAATCTTATTCCTTACTTTGGACCGATTGTGGGATTTATTCTTGCAGGTCTTATTGGATTGATTGGACCACACCCTGTGAAGGGCTTGTATGCAGTACTCGCTGTCATGGCATTGCAACAAGTAGATGGATGGTTTATTGTACCTAAGGTGATGGGAAAGACCGTAAAGTTACACCCTATTGCCGTGTTGCTTGCCATTGTTATAGGTGGTGAACTTTTTGGATTAATTGGGATCTTGCTGGGCGTACCTGTGGCAGCTTTTATTCGTCTGCTTATTATACGCTATATGGGAGACTTATTTAATGGGGAAGAAACGTAATAATGTAACAAGCAGGCTGTTGTATTAAATCTACAAAATTATAGGACTTAGAGAAGCCTCATAGACAAGTGAAGAGGCATATAATAAAGTATACAAAAGCATATAAAAGGGCTACCTAAGGTAGCCCTTTTATAACCCTTATAGCATATGCGAATGGATTAGATAAGATTGACTTGATGGAAAACTTTTTTCCCTTTTTGAATCATTAATGCACCATCAATGAAAAGGTCAGTTGTCACTTTGAAGTCAATTGCTTCAACAGCTTTTCCTTCAAGTTTGATACCTTTTTGTGTAAGTAAACGACGTGCTTCGGAACGTGTTGCTACAAGTCCCGTATGGTCTACAAGCAGACTGATAATGTCTAGGCCTTCATTGAAGAGGTCAGTGCTAAGGTCTGTAGTTGGAAGAGAACCACTTGCACCTTTCCCAGCAAAGGCAGCTTGAGCTGCTTCTTCAGCTTTTTTTGCTTCTTCTTCACCATGAACAATTTTTGTAATCTCAAAGGCAAGATGTGCTTTTGCAGTGTTGATTGCAGCACCTTCTACGTTGCAAAGGCCATCAATTTCATCCATAGGAAGGAATGTAAGGAGACATAAGCATTTTCTAACATCTGCATCAGCTACATTTCTCCAGTATTGATAGAATTCATAAGGAGATGTTTTTTCAGCATCTAACCATACAGCACCATTTTCCGTTTTACCCATCTTCTTACCTTCACTATTTGTAAGAAGAGAGAAAGTCATACCAAAAGCAGTATCACCATGGAGACGTCTTACAAGTTCAACACCACCTAAGATGTTAGACCATTGATCATTTCCGCCAAGTTCTAATTTGCAGTTGTATTTTCTGTAAAGTTCTAGGAAGTCATAAGATTGCATAAGCATGTAGTTAAACTCTAGGAAAGAAAGACCCTTTTCAAGACGTTGTTTGAAGCATTCGGCTGTAAGCATACGGTTTACAGAGAAATGTACGCCAACTTCGCGGAGGAATTCAATGTAGTTTAAGTTAAGGAGCCAGTCCCCATTGTCTACGATCATAGCTTGGTCCTCGTCAAAAGAGATAAAGCGAGAAAGTTGTTGTTTGAAACAGGCTACGTTATGTTTGATGATTTCTGGTGTAAGCATTTTACGCATATCTGTTTTTCCCGTAGGATCCCCTACCATACCTGTTCCGCCACCTAAAAGTGCAATAGGACGATGACCAGCTTTTTGCATGTGTGACATAGCCATAACGGTTACAAAGTGACCTACATGTAGACTATCAGCAGTAGGGTCGAAACCAATGTAGAACGTTACACTTTCTTTTTCTAAAAGCTCTCTAATTTCTTTTTCATGTGTTGTTTGTTGGATAAACCCACGTTCCATTAAAGTATCAAATACATTCATCTTTAAAAACCTCCTAAAATTTATCTAATCATGTCCTTAAAAATCAATAAAAAAAGGGTGCCTCGCCTTATATAAAGGACGAGATCACCCGTGGTACCACCTTTGTTTGCAAATAAACTTTGCCTCGAACATGATAACGGCATGTAACCGGCACAAGTGTGCAACTCAAAAGGTGTAATTCACAATAGGCTTCCTATATGCTTGCACCAACCGCATACTCTCTAAAAGGTCCGACCTACTGCTACTAGCTCTTTATCAACATTTTTAGACGATATAATTGGTTACTATTATAACATAGCAAAAAAAATTTGCAAGACTTGAATTATAATTGTATGAAGTTACCAAAATATGGTAATATATATATAAGCTAACGATTCTGTAAATAAGCCACAGTGGGAGGAACTTATGTTTAAAATAGAGAAGGGTTTTCCTTTATTGGGGTGTAAGCTAGTGGAAAAATGGGGTTACTTTGGTATTTATGCAACTAAGGCTGAACAAATGATTCTAAAAATCTATCAATATGTCTATGAGGAGACCCCACTTGTAGAGGTCGTTTTAAATAAAGTAGATGATAGTACAGGTGACATCTTTCATATTGGTGTCAGTGATATAGAGGAAGGCTTTGCTTATAGTTGGCAAGTGGTGGGTGAAAAGGGAGAAATAAGTCCACCACTGATTGATCCTTATACGAGAAGTTTATCAGCCTTTCCCAAAGGGAGTAACCATTATAAGAATATTATCTTAAAGGATAAGATTTATACAAAACATAGACCACATATTCCTTGGGAAGAGACCATTATTTATGAAATGCATGTGGGAGCATTCACAAAAAGTCCTACAAGTGGAATAGAAGAAAGGGAAAAGGGGACCTATGAAGGAATTTTGAAGAAATTACCTTATTTGAAAGCACTGGGTGTCACAAGCCTAGAACTTTTACCGGTTTTTAAATGGAATAAGCATACACTATTCAACAAGCACCCCATTACTCAAGAGACGCTGCAAGATGAATGGGGGTATAATACCATTGCTTTTTTTGCACTTCAAGAAACCTATGCTACAGACAAAGGCGTACTAGGTGAGGTAAAGGCGTTTAGAAACTTTATTGAAACGATGCATCAAAATGGAATGGAAGTCATTTTAGATGTGGTCTATAACCACACGGGAGAAGGCGGAAAAGATGGAAAGCTCTTTAACTTTAAAGCTTTGGCTCCAGAAGTGTATTATAAATGGCATAATGGTTACCATCGTAATGACGCAGGGACAGGCAACACCCTTAATAATAAGCATCTTATAACTAAGCAACTTATTCTAGATAGCTTAAGATACTGGGTAGTTTGTATGGGTGTAGATGGTTTTCGCTTTGACCTAGCTTCAATACTTATGCAAAATCAGGATGGAAATTGGTATGAGGGTTCTTTAGTAGAGGATATTGCCAATGACCCTATGCTATCTCATGTGAAACTTATTGCAGAGTGTTGGGATGCCAAAGGTGCCTATGATGTAGGACGTATGCCTTATCCTTATGCAGAGTGGAGCGACTGCTATAGAGACACTATGCGGCGATTTATAAGAGGCGACCAAGGGATGACCAATGCTGTTGCAAGGTGTTTAACTGGGAGTGAAATCCAATTCCAAGATGTTAGAAAAGGGAAAAGTCATAGTATTCAGTTCATTACGGCTCACGATGGCTTTACCATGTGGGATCTGGTTTCTTATCAACATAAGCATAATGCCTTAAACGGAGAAGATAATCGGGATGGGAACAATAACAACTATAGTCATAATTGCGGAGAAGAAGGGGAAACTCAAAAAGAAAGTGTTCTTTCTTTAAGAAGAAAAAGAATGAAGAATTACTTTGCTTTGCTTTTGCTTTCTCAAGGGGTACCCATGCTGCTAATGGGAGATGAAGTGGGGCGAACACAAAAAGGTAATAATAATGCTTACTGTCAAGATAATGAGATTTCTTGGATGGACTGGGACCTGGTTGAAAAGAATAAAGAGCTCCTAGAATTTGTAGCGCGTATGATAGGATTTAGAAAACAAAGTAACTGCTTTAAAAAGGCTTATAGTAATCAATTAAAAGTGACTTTTCATGGAGTGAATTATAATGAACCCGATTGGTCTTATTATTCCTGCAGTTTAGCTGTGCAAATTGAGGTAGAAAGCGAGAAACTGTATATTATGATGAACAATTATATTGAACCTCTAATGTTTGAATTACCTAAAGCGTCTAAAGGATGGCAGCTTATTGTAGATACTTCACAACCTGAAAGTTTTGTAGCATGCCAACTCAAGTTACAAGCGTCTAGGTATAGTATGAATCCTTTTACTGTATGTGTTTTTAAAGCATGTGAAAAATAGTAGGGTAGTCATTATAAAGTTTTATAATGACTACCCTACTATTTTATAATAAGCTAATTAAGCAACTAGATAAGACAAAAGAGAAGCTGGGATTTCTTGATTAGAGCAAGAAGCACCGACGATGAAGTTAACATCATATTTATCAGAAAGCTTTTTAAGCTTTTCAAAAAAGAGGGCCAATTCATCTATGCCAAGATGGGTGATTTGAATAAGTTCATCAATAAAAACAAGTTCAGTATCATGATTGCTAGATAAGATACCGCATAGAAAACCAAAAAAATCATGAGAATGGAGAGGGAAAGAGGCTGTTTCAATAAGACGGATGTGATGAGAAAGTGCAAAGCGATGCTGGGTTGTACTATCGATGTAAACAATATGACCATTTAAAGACCGACTTCTTTCATTTGCCAATTCTATCATTTGTTTTGTTTTACCTTCGCCTGTTTGACCTGTAATAATCTGTATCATGGTTATCACCCCTAATATGATTTATTAATATACATATTCAACATATTGCCTAAAATATCCTTTAATATTAAAAATATTTTATAAAAAATTAAGCAAAAGAGGTATAAAAATAACTCGGCCACCTTTCTGTAAAAAAACTGGAAATCTATGCTTAATAGTATGAGTTTAAAATATTTTTTTATACAAAACGTGATTATTTGGAATATATAACCAATTTTAATCTATATATAGTATAGAAGGCTTGTTTGACAAAAGAGGAGACTCGTTTTACCATAAAGAAAAAGCAATTAAAGGAGCTAGAAAGAAATGGCTTATCAACGTTATGCAGATACATTGAAAGAAAAATATGGAGAAAAGGTGTATAAGATTCCTATTAACCTACCTGTAACTTGTCCAAATAGAGATGGAAATTGTGGCACAGGTGGCTGTACATTTTGCAGTGATGTAGGCATTGGTTACGAAATGTTAGATACTAAAATCCATATTCAAGATCAACTTAAGAAAAATATTGAGTATATAGGAAAACGTTATAAAGCGAATAAGTTTATTGCCTATTTACAAAATTTTAGTAATACGTATATGCCTCTTGAAACATTCAAAGAAGTACTTGGACAAATTCGTTATGAAGGGTTAGTTGGAATTAGTATTTCTACAAGACCGGACTGTATTCATGAAGATTACCTAAGAGCCATTCAAGCATGGCAAGCAGAAACAGGCTACGATGTTTGTATTGAACTCGGTCTTCAAACTATGAACTACCATACGTTAAAGCATATTAATAGAGGGCATGGCTTAAGTGAGTATTTAGATGCAGTCTTACGCATTAAACGCTATGGATTTGAGATTTGTACCCATCTCATTTTGAATTTACCTTGGGATAATCTAGATGATGTTGTTGAAAATGCTAAGTTAATGAGTGTTTTAGAGATGGATTACATTAAGCTTCATGCGCTATATATTACAAAAAACACAAAAATGGGGCGTCAATATGAAGCGGGAGAATTTGAAATGATTTCCAAAGAAGAATATGAGGAAAGGGTGATTGCCTTTTTACGCTATTTAGCACCTGAAGTGGTGATACAACGGATTATAGGGCGTGCACCAGAAGAATATACGCTATTTGCCAATTGGAATACAAGTTGGTGGAAAATTCACGATGAAATTATAGCACAGATGGTAGACCAAGGGCTTCAACAAGGTGATTTATGTGACTATCGTAATGGTAAGGCACTTGGGAAATTTATGACTAAAGAAGAAGCATAGGGATATGCTTCTTTATTTTTTATAAAAAAGAGTAAGGGGGGGTAGAAAGTGGGGCAATTTGAGCGTTTTATGAGCCAAATTACATATGATATGGGGCGTAAGAGGAGCTATGCGAAAGGTCGTAAAATACGTGCAGGAAGTGCGCCTATAAGAATAACAGCACCTACAAACAATCGACAAGCAGCGACAAGACGTAGACCTACTGTTAATTTTGCGGTGATTGAGGGCACTGAGAGTTTGAAAAAGTTTCTTGGTATTTTACTCATTGCTGTGGGGGTTATACTTGTTTTGACTAAATGTGCAGGGGGAACAGGAGCAAAGGAAAACACGCGTACAGAGGTACAGGGGCAACCGGTTCTGACACAAGTGGCTAAAGTATACACAGAGCATCTTCAAGATTTGACTATTGGAGGAGAAGACTTAGGTAGATTGCTCAGTGCTTCTTTAAAATACAAAAAGGACTACGCCCATACACTTGCTGTATGGGCAGTAGAATCTTATAAAGGCGTGCCGATTAAAGAAATTGAAAAGTATGTGAGGGAAAAGGATACAACAAACCTTTTAGATGAGTTTGGAATGTATGATAGTGCAGCAGCGGTGTACAAGCAGTTTATTTATGATGTCCAATGTTTCCCTGTCAAAGAAAAGGGGGTGTATACTTATCAAAATGGTTGGAAAGAATCTAGAAGCTACAATGGAAATCGGCTGCACTATGGGATAGATATTATGGCAAAAGAGAATGAGCCAGGACGTATCAAGGTAAGAAGCATGAGCGATGGTGTTATAGAAAATATAGGTTGGAATGAAACAGGTGGGTATCGCGTAGGGATACGAAGCAAAAGTGGTGCATACTTCTATTATGCCCATTTGGATCGTTACATAAATGCACTTAAAAAAGGCGATTACGTACAAGCGGGTGATGTCATTGGTATGATGGGAGATACAGGGTATGGAGAAGAAGGTACAAGAGGAAAATTCCCTGTACATTTACATATAGGTATAGCGGTGAAAACCCCAGATAGCGTGGAGTTTTGGGTGAATCCCTATAGTATCCTTCAATATTTAGAACAGAAATAATGAAAGGGATGAGCGTTGGAATAGGTAGGGACTTATGTTATAATAGGCAAAGATAACTTACTCATGGAAATAAAGAGGAGTACTAGGATGAAAATCTATGCAATTGGAGATTTACATTTAGGCTTGAATATGGATAAGCCTATGAATATATTTGGTGAGACATGGGAAAATCATGTTGAACGTCTAGCTGCTCAGTGGCGAGCAATTGTTACGCCGGAGGATGTGGTTGTTTTGTGTGGTGACTTATCTTGGGCTATGCGACTTGAACACGCTCAGGCGGATTTGGATTTTATAGTGAGTTTACCTGGAAAAAAAGTATGTATTAAAGGAAATCACGACTATTGGTGGGAAAAGATAGGTGTTTTAAATACCTTGTATGACAATATGCATTTTATTCAAAATACAGCTTATGAAATAGGTGATTATGTTATATGTGGAACAAGAGGATGGCAAAGTCAAGATGCCCCGTCACCAGAAGATGAAAAGATTTATAAAAGGGAAGTGGAGAGACTTAGACTTTCTTTAAAAGAGGGGATGAAAAAAGGGGCACGTCAACTAATCGTTGCCTTACACTATCCCCCAACGTATGCGTGCAAGAGGACATCTCCTTTTACACAACTTATAGATGAGTATCCGGTGCGGCACGTGGTCTACGGTCATTTACATGATGAAAAGGCGTGGCAAGAAGCGCTTCAAGGTGAAGTGAATAAGGTACAGTATCATCTTGTAGCCAGTGACTACCTAAGTTTTTGCCCTAAAATGATTGTAGCGGATGAAAATTAAGATAAAGAGGACAGTATATGGAACTACCAGTTAAGTTTAAAGAAAAGATACAAGGACTTTTACAAGAGGAATACGAAGCTTATCTTGAAAGCTATGACTTTCCAGAATACCATGGGATTCGTATCAATACATTAAAAATAAGCAAAGAAGAGTGGGAGCAGCTTGTACCTTTTGAAGGTCTAATGCCTGTGGATTGGTGTGCCGAGGGCTCCTATTATCCAGAAGGACTAAGACCGGCAAAGCACCCTTACTATCATGCGGGACTGTACTACTTACAAGAACCGAGTGCTATGGCGCCAGGTGCGTATATACCTATTGAGGAAGGGGATAAAGTACTGGACTTGTGTGCAGCACCAGGTGGGAAATCCACTCAAGTAGGTGCAAAACTTGGACAGACGGGGTTACTTGTGAGCAATGATATTAGTGCAACACGTGCCATGGCATTGATGAAAAATATTGAGAATTTTGGTATTCGCAATAGCATCATCACGGCAGAGACCTCCGAACGCTTAGCTACCAAGTTTAAGGGGTATTTTGATAAAATCTTAATTGATGCACCTTGTTCTGGAGAGGGAATGTTTAGAAAAAATGAAAATGCCGTAAAAAGTTGGGAAACTCACGGCGTAGCACATTGTTGTAGCCTGCAAGAAGTGATTTTAGAAGATGCTTATACTATGCTGAAAACCAATGGAATGATGCTGTATTCTACATGTACTTTCTCACCAGAAGAAAATGAAGGGATGGTGGAAGCTTTTTTAGCTAAGCATCCTGATTGCAAAGTGCTTCCGCTACAAGGTGTAGGTGGTATTAGACAAGGGCGACCTGAATGGACTAATACCCAAGGGGCTACGTTAAGTGGTGCCCTTAGACTTTGGCCACATCATCTAAAAGGAGAAGGGCACTTTGTATGTCTTATTCAAAAGACTGGTCATACGGTCGATACGACAAAACGCTTGGCGGTTAAAAAACGTATTAAAGATATTGCTATTTTGAAAGAGTTTATAGAGACCTACACTTATTTAGATACGGATACCCCTATTATAGAATTAAAAAACAAAATTTACTTGCAATCAGAAGATGCACCAGACCTTGAGGGGTTACGTGTGATTCGAAGTGGAATGTACCTAGGGGAAGTAAAAAACAAGCGCTTTGATCCTTCACAAGTGTTGCCGATGGCCTATTCAAAAGAAATGTTCAAACAATATATTGATTTAGACATTCGCGATGTGAATGTGGTGAAGTACTTAAAAGGTGAAACACTTCTTGTAGAAGCGCCCAAAGGTTTTAATGTCATTGGTGTAATGGGATATCCTTTAGGCTGGGTAAAAAGTCAAAATGGGACATTAAAAAACCTTTACGCACCCAACTGGCGTATGATGAGTTAATAAAATATAAGTAGAAATGATGGTATTTAAAATATGGCTGAAAAGAAAATGAGATTAGACAAATATTTAGTGCATACAGGCTATGGCTCTCGTTCAGAAGTGCAACAGCTTATTAAAAAGAAAAAAGTAAAAGTAAATGGTGAAGTGGAAAAGCGTCCTGAGTGTGCCATTAGTCCATCAGAAGCAGTGGTGACATTAGGGGAAGAGGTAGTAGATTATAAACCTTTCTACTACTATATTTTAAACAAGCCAGCAGGTTATATTACAGCCACGGAAGACCCAAGACAAGAAACAGTTATGGACTTATTAGATTCTGTCACAAGAGGGCGTAGTTTAGCCCCTGTTGGACGCCTAGATAAGGATACAGAAGGGTTGCTCCTTCTAACCAATGACGGCAAGTTTACACATAGTTTATTATCTCCTAAAAAGCACGTGGATAAATGTTACTATGCTGAAGTGAGTGGAACAGTTGTGCCCGCTGATTGTGAAGCCTTTATACAAGGTGTAGACATTGGAGAATCTAAAGTATGTATGCCAGCGCGCATGGAGATTATTGAAGCACTTGAAGAAACATCAAAGGTATACATCACGATTAAAGAAGGCAAGTTCCACCAAGTCAAGCGCATGATGAAAGCTGTTGGTAAAGAAGTGACTTACTTAAAGCGTGTCACCATGGGAGATTTTAAGTTACCAGAAGACTTAGAACTTGGAGCCTATCGCCAACTTACTCAAGAAGAATTAGACCAACTGATGATGAAATAAGAGAATCATTAGAATAGGTGATGACGTAGAATAAAATAAGCGCAATAATAAAATTTTGTATCAAGCGAATAAGGGGGATGAGGATGAAACGTACATTTGATGCAGTCATTTTTGACTTAGATGGGACTTTAATAGACTCTATGTGGGTATGGAGTAAAATTGATGAAGCTTATTTAGGCCGATATGGCCTTGAGGTAGAGGATTCTTTTGAAGCAGAATTAGAGGGTAAAAGTTTTACAGAGACGGCTGTGTATGTAAAGGAACGCTTTCAAATCTCAGAAAGTGTAGAGGAGATTAAAGCAGAGTGGAACAAGATGGCTGCAGAGTTTTATCAGACACAGGTGCCGCTCAAAAAGCATGTTCGAGAATTTTTAGAATTTGTGGAAACACAAGGACTCAAAATGGGAATTGCTACAAGTAATTCTCAAGAGCTTGTAGCAATTGTACTAGAAGCCCATGATATTCGTGAGAAGTTCCAAGTGATTTGCACATCTTGTGAAGTAGAAAGGGGCAAGCCTTATCCTTATGTCTATCAAAAAGTAGCACAGGATTTAGAAGTAGCGCCTGAACGCTGTCTAGCTTTTGAAGATGTGCCTAATGGGGTGCTTGCTGCAAAACGAGCAGGAATGACTATTTGTGCAATAAGAGATTGCCAAACAGTAGACATGGAAAAAGTACTGCGACAAGAAGCTGATTACTTTGTGGAAGATTATAAGCAAATCCTTGACTACTATAAAAATGATTACAAAAAATCCTATGCATAAAATGCATAGGATTTTTTGTAAAACTATTAATTTTTGCGAATATTAAAGTATAATATTTATAAAAATACAAGTTAGCTAATAAATACTTACCAGAGGTGATCACATGTTTGGATTAAAAGGAAAATCATTTTTGACGTTACATGACTATTCCAGTGAACAAATAGGGGTATTATTAGAGTTAGCGCTTTATAGTGGTGTGCCTGTTTATAATGGATTGACAAACCAATATCATCCTACCCCAATTTTGGCAGACTTACTGACTGTAAAAGAACATTTGGGAAGCTTAAAAGGTAAAAAGTTTATCTACATTGAAGATGGACGTAATAACATGGCAAATAGCTTGATGATTGGATGCTGTAAGATGGGGATGGAAATGGTTATTGCTGCACCCGAAAGTCTTTGGCCAGAAGAAGGTCTAGTGGAGACCTGTAGGGCATATGCTAAAGAAAGTGGAGGAAGTTTGACAGTAGTGCGGACTTAGGTTGTAAAAGGTGCAGATGTCTTGTATACCGATGTATGGTGCTCCATGGGTGAAGAGGATAAAGCGGTTGAGCGTATTAAATTTTTACAGTCTTATCAAATCAATCTTGAACTTATTCAGAAGACAGAGAATGAAAATATGATGCTTAACTTTTAGTATTCTTAATATTTAATAAAATTATTGAATATTAAATAAAAATTATTTATAATTTAATATTATACTGTACTGAAGTATAAAAGAATCTAAAGGGAGGATGTCAAGATGAGAGTATATAACTTTTCGGCAGGACCAGCAGTGTTACCTGTAGAAGTATTAGAAAAGGCCCAACGTGAACTTGTATGTTTTGAAGATGTGGGAATGAGTGTAATGGAGATGAGCCATAGGTCCAAAGCGTATATGAAGATTATTGAAGAAGCTGAGGCAAAACTTAGAAGTCTTATGCACATACCAGATAACTATCATGTACTTTTCTTACAGGGTGGTGCATCACTTCAATTTGCCATGGCACCATTAAACTTGTTAGTAGGTTCAAAAAAAGCAGACTTTATTGACACGGGTGTTTGGTCATCCAAGGCGATTAAAGAAGCTAAGAAATTTGGGAGTGTAAATGTGATTGCATCCTCTAAGGCTGATACGTATAGTCATATTCCTAGTTATTCAAAAGAAAGCTTTGACCCGGAGGCAGACTATTTTTATATTTGTCAGAACAACACAATCTACGGAACAAAGTTTACTACGTTACCAGACACGGGAAATGTTCCCCTTGTAGCGGACTTGTCTTCTTGCATTATGTCAGAGGAGATAGATGTATCTAAGTATGGTATCATCTTTGCAGGGGCACAAAAAAACTTAGGACCAGCGGGTGTGACAGTTGTGATTATTCGTAACGACTTAGTGGGTAAGGCGAGTGAGCGGGTACCAACTATGCTCAATTATCAAACGCATGTAGAGAATGGTTCGATGTTTAATACACCACCTACTTATGCCATTTATATGTTGAAACTTGTATTTGAATGGGTAGAAAGCCAAGGTGGGGTAGCTGCTCTAGAAAAGAAAAATAAGGAAAAGGCAGACTTGATTTATGATTTTCTTGATCAGTCTAAATGTTTTAAGGGGACAGCGGCAAAAGAAGACCGTTCTTTGATGAATGTACCTTTTGTAACAGGAGATGAAGCACTGGATGCGACATTTGTTAAGGCGGCTACAGCTACTGGTCTTGTAAACTTAAAAGGACATAGGAGTGTTGGGGGGATGCGTGCAAGTATTTATAACGCGATGCCAATAGAAGGGGTAAGGGCTTTAGTGAACTTTATGAAAGATTTTGAAGCACAATATGGGGGGGTGGGTCAATGAGAAACATTTACACACTCAATAAAATTTCATCTAGAGGATTAAAAATTTTTGATGAAAGTTATAGTATTCAAGAGACTTTAGAAGCAGCAGATGCTATCTTAGTAAGAAGTGCCAAAATGCATGATATGGCATTGCCAACAAGTGTGAAAGCCATTGCAAGAGCAGGGGCAGGAGTCAATAATATTCCAGTTGAAAAATGTGCGCAACAAGGTATTGTAGTATTCAATACACCAGGAGCTAATGCCAATGCAGTCAAAGAGCTTGTTATAGCAGGACTCCTTTTAAGCTCTAGAAAAGTGGTAGAAGGTATCAATTGGGCAAGTACCTTAACTAAGGACGTGGCAAAAGAAGTAGAAGCGGGTAAAAGTGCTTTTGTAGGACCAGAAATTTTAGGGAAGAAGCTCGGTGTCGTTGGACTAGGTGCTATCGGAGTCATGGTTGCCAATGCAGGGCAGGCTTTAGGCATGGATGTTATAGGGTATGACCCTTATATTTCAGTGGATGGGGCTTGGGGAATTTCACGTCATATTCATCATGCCCTTTCATTAGAACAAATTTTGAATGAGGCAGATTATATTACAATCCATGTACCACTTACTTCTAATACACAAGGCATGTTTAATGCAGAAGCTTTTAGTAAGATGAAAAAGAGTATACGTCTTTTGAACTTTTCTAGGGACACTTTAGTAAACAATGAAGATTTACTCCATGCGATAGAAAAGGGTACTATTGATAAATATGTAACAGATTTTCCTGTAGATGGATTGATTGGCAACCCTCATATTTTAACGATTCCGCATTTAGGGGCATCGACACCGGAAGCGGAAGAAAACTGTGCAGTGATGGCTGTTAAGCAAGTAAAGGATTACTTAGAAACAGGCAGTATTGTAAATTCAGTAAACTTCCCGCGGTGTGAAATGGCATGGAATGCGGCCTTTAGGTTGACAATTATTCATAAGAATATACCAGCTATGATTGGGAAAATCACTAATATTATTGCTACTGAAGGTATCAATATTTCGGATATGCTCAATAAGAGTAAAGGTGAATGGGCATATACTATAATCGATACAGATACAAAAGTAACAGATGAAAATGTTCAGAATATATCTGAAATTGACGATATCATTAAGGTGAGAGTCCTCTTTAAATAGAAAGGATAAAAGGGAGCTATTGCATTGACAAATAGCTCCTTTTTATATAATAAGAAAAAGAAGAGAGGGGATAAAAATGAAAGAGCTATCATTACATTTATTAGATATTATACAAAACAGCGTACGTGCACAAGCGCATCAAATAAAGGTAAGCGTTGATGAACAGCCTAATGCCAATAGGCTGACTCTAACTATAGAGGATGATGGAATGGGAATACCAGAAGTTATTTTTGAGCAAGTGACCAATCCTTTTATAACAACACGAACACTTAGAAAAGTGGGGTTAGGGCTACCTTTTTTAAGTCAACTGTGTCAGGAATGTGCTGGAGAACTAAAAATTGTAAGTGAAGAAGGTAAGGGGACCTGTATTACTGCAACTATGGAATATAATCATATTGATCGACTGCCTATTGGAGATATGGCAAGTACGATGCATGTTTTAATTATGGCACGACCAGATATTCATTATATTTATGTACATAAGTATCAAAATAATGTATTTCTCCTAGATACAGAAGAAGTTAAGAAAATGCTGGAAGGTGTTCCTATTGAGCAGCCAGAGATCTTAGAGTGGATCAAAGGCTATATAGAAACGAATATAGAGACACTTTACAGAATGTAAATAACAGAATTATTGATAAAAAATAAACTTATATAAAATAAGTTGAGAAAACAAACTATTAAGTTTATAATTTTTATAGGATAGGCTATAATTCGTCTTATTCATATACTTAGATCATGTTATAAGCAAGATAGAGAAAGGGAGGGATATGATGAAGCACTTAAGTTTTAAAAAAGGTATACATCCAAATTATCACAAAGCGCTTACCCAGGACAAAGCTATTGAACGCTTGTTGCCAAAAGAAGAACTGGTCTATATGATGCAACAACATATTGGAAGTCCATGTAAGCCGCTTGTAAAAAAAGGAGATAGGGTATTAGTTGGACAAAAGATAGGTGAACCAACAGGATTTGTTGGTGCGCCCATTCATAGTAGTGTTTCAGGAACTGTAAAAGGAGTAGAGGAGCGTGTAAATCTTCAGGGGAATCATACTATGAGCGTTGTTGTTACCAACGATTTCACTTATGAGGAGGCACCAGAGTTGCAGGCTGGTGGTGTGGAAGATTATACAGATCTAAGCCGAGAAGAGATTGTAGATATTATAAAAGAAGCAGGGATTGTAGGAATGGGAGGGGCTACTTTTCCAACATTTATTAAACTTTCACCACCTAAGGAGAAAGTGATTAAGTACATTATCGTCAATGGTGCGGAGTGTGAACCTTATTTGACGTCTGACCATCGTGTCATGCTAGAAGAAGGTGGACGCATTGTAGAGGGGCTCAAAATACTTTTACATATGTTTCAAGATGCTACAGCTATTATAGGAATTGAAGATAATAAAATGGATGCTGTAGAAAATATGACGGCTCTTTGCAGAGAAGAAACACAAATAAAGGTTAAGGTACTTGAAACAAAATATCCACAAGGCTCAGAAAAACATCTCATTTATGCAACAACAGGGCTCGAAGTGCCAAGTGGTAAGTTGCCTGCAGATGTAGGGTCTATTGTACTTAATGTAGACTCCATTGTAGCAATCTGGCGCGCAGTGACAAAAGGTAGACCGATTATGAGACGTATCGTAACAGTTTCAGGAAAGGGTGTACAGAACCCTGCCAACTTTAAAGTGCGTTTAGGCATGAGCTTTAGAGAAATATTAGAAGCCGCAAAGTGGGATGAAACAGCGACTGTTAAAGTCATTTCAGGTGGTCCAATGATGGGAATAGCATTAAGTTCTATAGATGTTCCAGTAGGGAAGGGAACATCTGCTATTTTATGCTTAACCCAAGAAGAAATAGATGATGCTAAGCCTTCTAATTGTATCCGTTGTGGAAAGTGTGTGCAGGCTTGTCCAATGGGGCTTGTGCCAAGCGCACTCCACCAAGATGCACTTCATCATGAAGATGAAGCCTTTAAAGCAGGATTTGGTATGGATTGTATTGAGTGTGGAAGCTGTTCTTATATATGTCCAGCTAAAAGACAACTTGTGCAGTCTATTCGTACAGCAAAAAATAGAGCAAGACAAAAATAGCCAGGGGGAGAAAAGACATGGAAAAATTACTAAATGTATCCTCATCACCACATGCATATAAGCAACATAGTGTAGGAACGATTATGAAAGATGTAATCATTGCATTAATTCCAGCACTTTTAGTGGGGACGTATTTATTTGGGTTACGTGCCCTTTTGCTAACCATTGTGTGTGTTGTATCTTGTGTAGCATTTGAGGCGATATGGCAGACTTTTACACATCAATCATTAACAATCAAAGATTTAAGTGCTGTTGTAACAGGACTACTTTTAGCCTTTAACTTACCAGCAACTGCACCCGTTTATGTACCTATTGTAGGTGCTTTTGTGGCCATTGTTTTGGCTAAACAGTGTTTTGGAGGTGTTGGGCAAAACTTTATCAATCCAGCCCTTGCAGCAAGAGCCTTCTTACTAGCAGCATACCCACAAGCTATGACAAGCTTCGAAGTACCAGAACATTTTATTGGACAAGTAAACCAAGTAACAACGGGGGTTGTAGGGGCAGTGACGGCTGTTGATGCTGTAGGTGGTGCAACACCATTGGTTGCACTGAAAACGGGAAATATGTTTGCTATGCCAACCTTGTTAGATGCTTTCTTAGGGAATATTGGAGGTTGCTTAGGCGAAGTTTCAGCCCTAGCTATTTTACTAGGAGGACTTTACTTGATTTATAAAAAAGTGATTACTTGGCATATTCCAGTATGTTACTTGGGTACTTTGTTCTTGATGACACTTATCTTTGGTGGGCATGGTGTACAAGCAAGCTTTACATCACTCTTTTTAGGAGGCGCAATGCTTGGAGCATTCTTTATGGCAACAGACTATACAACTAATCCGATGACAATTAGGGGGCAAATTATTTTTGCAGTATGTGCAGGTGTGATTGCTGCAGTCATTAGGCTTTTTGGAGGTTATCCAGAAGGGGTAAGCTATAGTATTCTGATTATGAACTTAGCAGTACCACTTATTGATAAGTTTGTAAAACCGGTACGCTTTGGAGGTGGAAAGTCATGCAAGAGCCATTAAAACTTGGTGCAGTCTTACTCGTTATTACCACTATATGTGGTGGCTTACTTGGATTTGTAAATGCCAGGACCGCACCCATTATTGCACAGGGAAAAGAAAAAGCACAGCAAGTGGCAGTGCAACAGCTGTTACCGCTTGCTAAGGAAATGGAAGAAGTTGAAGTGACAGACGTAGGGAAGCTCACCACAGTGTTTGTTACTTATGATAGCGGTACTTATATAGGGGCGGTTGCAAAAGTATACCCAGATGGATTCGGTGGTAGTATTGAACTTTTAGTAGGTATGCATGCCGATGGAACATTAGCAGGCGTACAAGTTCTAACCCATGCAGAGACACCGGGATTAGGTGCGAATATGACACAAGATGCTTTCAAAAATCAATTTAAAGATCAACAAACGCCACTTGGTGTGAGCAAAACCACAAGTGGAGATGGAGAAATTATGGCTATTACAGGGGCAACGATTACAAGTCGTGCAGTCGTGGATGGTGTAAATGAGGCAACAGCGTATATGAAAGCCCATCAGGCTGCCTGGGAAAAGGGGGAATACTAGATGAAAGCACTTATTGAACGTCTTAAGGCAGGGATTATTGCAGATAATCCAACCTTTATACAAGTGTTAGGGATGTGTCCGACTTTAGCTGTTACAACAAGTGCCAATAACGCGATAGGCATGGGGCTTGCTACAACAGCCGTATTGATTTGTTCAAATACGGTGATTTCACTTCTTAGAAAGTGTATTCCTTCAAAAGTACGTATTCCAGCCTTTGTTGTTATTATTGCTAGTTTTGTAACCATGATAGACCTCTTACTACAAGCATATATTCCAAGTTTACATGCACAGCTAGGTCTGTTCTTACCATTGATTGTTGTAAACTGTTTAATTCTTGGAAGAGCAGAAGCGTATGCGTCTAAAAATAAAGTACTACCTTCTATATGGGATGGAATAGGTATGGGATTTGGATTTACGATTGCACTGACAGTCATTGGTGTGATTAGAGAAGTTTTAGGTGCAGGCAGTATCTTAGGGATATCCATTATGCCAGCTAGCTATGATCCGGCCATTATTATGATTTTAGCACCAGGTGCATTCTTTACATTGGCTATTTTAATGGCACTATTTAATGCACTGAGAGCGAAGAAGAAATAGGAGGCGGACTATGGAACTATTATTATTATTTTTAAGTGCAGCATTGGTGAATAACTTCGTGCTTTCAAGATTTTTAGGAATCTGCCCTTTTTTGGGTGTATCTAAAAAGATTGAAACAGCTATGGGGATGGGGATGGCTGTAACTTTTGTTATGGGTCTTGCTTCAGTGATTTCTTATGCTGTCTATACGTTTATACTTGTACCACTTAAGTTAGAGTATATGTATACAGTAGCTTTTATTTTAGTTATTGCTTCATTAGTTCAGTTTGTAGAAATGGTCATCCAAAAGATGAGTCCAACTTTATATTCTGCACTAGGTGTTTATTTACCACTTATTACAACAAACTGTGCTGTACTTGGAGTAGCTATTTTGAACATGCAAAAATCTTACTCTCTTATTCAATCTGTTGTAAACGGTGTAGGAGGGGCAGCCGGATTTACACTTAGTATTGTGCTTTTAGCAGGTATACGTGAGCGTATTGAAAAAAACAATATTTTACCATGTTTAAAAGGTTTCCCTATTACGCTGATTTCAGCAGGGTTTATGGCCATAGCATTTCTAGGTTTTCAAAACCTTATTAAATAGAAGGGGGAAACAAAATGAATATTATGGAGATTGTTAATCCTATTTTAGCAATAGGCAGTATGGGTGCCCTTTTTGGTGTTGGACTGGGTATAGCCTCTAAAAAGTTCGCAGTGCCTATAGATGAAAGAGTAAGTGCTATTCGTGACCAACTTCCAGGTGCAAACTGTGGAGGATGTGGTTTTGCAGGTTGTGATGCATTTGCAAAAGCTGTTGCAAATGGAGAAGCCAAAACAAATGGGTGTCCTGTGAGTAGTGATGTACAAAAAGCTGCTATTGCAAATATTATGGGGGGTGAGATGGTAGCTGAGGAAAAACAAGTAGCTATTATAAGGTGTCAAGGAACTACCGATCAAGCCACTACAAAGTATTATTATGAAGGTATTCAAACCTGTGAAGATGCTCAATTAGTAGGAAATGGACCTAAAGGATGTACTTATGGGTGCTTAGGATTTGGAAGTTGCGTGAAAGCTTGCCCATTTGGAGCACTTACCGTAGAAAAGGGTTTAGCCAAAGTAGATGAAGAGAAATGTAGGGCTTGTAGTGCTTGTGTAGCAGCGTGTCCAAGACGTTTGATTTATATTGACAAAAGTCAAACAACATATCAGGTTAAATGTATGTCACGTGATAAAGGGAAAGACGTAAAGGCTGTCTGCCAAGTAGGATGTATTGGTTGTGGTCTTTGTCTTAAACAATGTGAAGAGGGGGCAATTAAGCTTGAAAATGCATTCGCAACAATTGATACAGACAAATGTATTGGATGTGGCAAATGTGTTGCTAAATGTCCAACGCATGCCCTTGTTGCACATCATTTATAGAGTCTAATAAAACCTTAGCTGAATAACCAGGCAGCTAAGGTTTTATTATTTGAGTACCTATGTATAAGAATTAAAGTATGGTACAATAAAATAGACTTTGCACACATATACAAAACAATAATAGGGGGATGTAAGATGAAGACAAAAAATTTCTGGGTATTGCTCCTGTGTATGTTAGCAGGGCTTACAGTTGGGTATTTTATTGGGGACTTATGTGGTGATGTACCAGTTTTAAGTTTCTTAAATTATAGTCAAGTATTTGGGCTCGAACAGCCAGTAAGCCTGGATTTTGGTGTTTTAATAGCAGTAGTTAAACTACAAATTAAAATTAGTTTAGCGGGAGTTATAGGCATGGTAAGTGGTGTGATTATTTATAAGAAGCTTTAAAAGGAGATGCAGATGAAAGAAATAATTTTAGCTTCTTCTTCACCAAGAAGAAAAGAGCTTATGGGGCTTATTCCCACTCGGTTTAAAATAATAACTAAAGAAGTAGAAGAAACAATTAATGTAGCATGTTCACCCAAGGAAAATGTTCAAAACTTAGCAGATAAAAAGGCTTATGCTGTAGCTTGTGACCACAAGGATGAATGGGTACTTGGATGTGACACTGTGGTTGTTTGCGAAGAAGAAATCTTAGGAAAGCCTCAGAATGTGGAGCACGCTAAAGAGATGTTAAAGCGTTTAAGTGGACAAGCGCATCTTGTTTATACAGGAGTCAGCTTAAGAAATATAGCTAGAAATGTAAAGATTACACAAGCTGTATGTAGTAAAGTATACATGAAAGAAATCTCAGAAGAGGAATTAAAGTGGTATGTTGCAACGGGAGAGCCTTTAGATAAAGCAGGTGCTTATGGCATTCAAGGCTTAGCGAGTAATTTTATGGAGAAAATTGAAGGCGACTACTTTAATATTGTGGGATTACCAGTCTCAACAGTCTATGAAATATTAAAACAACAACAGCTCATAAACTTATAAAAATTTAAGGTCTTTCGAAATAAATTATTAAAAATTAGTATAAATCTGAAAATAATAGGTAATCATTTAATAGGTTATAGAAGGAGTTACCATTATGAAAATAGAAGATTTTCCTATAGAAGAAAGACCTTATGAAAAATTTTTAAAGTATGGTGAGCAGGGTTTAAGCGACATTGAACTTTTAACCATTCTTATTCGAACAGGTACAAAGGCATTAAGCAGTATAGATATTGCAAAAACTTTGCTTGTAGACGAACAAGGACGTGTAAACTTACTTAAGCTTTATGAAAATAATTTAGAAAGCCTCATGAGTATAAAAGGTATTGGTAAGGTGAAGGCCATTCAAATTTTAGCTTTACTTGAAATGAGTAAGCGCCTTTCTAGGACAAAGAGTGGTGAAAAGATGAAGTGGCAGTCTCCGACAGATGTGGCCAATTACTTTATGGAGACATTGCGTCACAAGAAGATGGAGCAATTTCTTGTGGTATACTTAGATACAAAATGCAAATGTCTAGGCTACGAAGAAATTTCAAGAGGAAGTTTGAATGCTTCAATTGTCCACCCTAGAGAAGTTTTTAAAGGAGCTATTTTAAAATCGGCTTACAGTATTATTGCTTTGCATAATCATCCAAGTGGTGATCCAACTCCAAGTAGAGAGGATGTACAGATTACAAGTAAGCTAAAGTCTTCAGGAGAAATGCTTGGAATAGGATTATTAGACCATATTATTATAGGTGATGGCGCATTTATAAGCTTAAAGGAGCAAGGGTATCTTTAAAATATTTATGTGGCAAATATGGTTTTTATGTTGAAAAATAACGAAAAAAACTGTATCATGTTAACTGTGGGATTTTATGCAAATTCTATAGGATGATGAATGAATAAAAATGAATTTAAATAGGATCATAAGATAAAATTGACATGGTAGGAGGAACTAAATATGTTCGGAAGAGATATGGGAATTGATTTAGGTACTGCAAATACACTTGTATTTGTAAGAGGGAAAGGTATTGTTGTAAATGAACCTTCAGTAGTTGCGATAAAGGAAAAAACAAACCAAATTTTAGCAGTAGGTGACGAAGCAAAGAAAATGATTGGTAGAACACCAGGTAGCATTGTAGCGATTCGTCCACTTAGAGATGGGGTTATTGCAGACTTCGGTACAACAGAGGCAATGATTCGTTACTTTATTGGTAAAGCTTACAAACAATCATTATTCTCACCCAAACCACGTGTAATCATTTGTGTGCCATCAGGGGTTACATCAGTAGAAAAGCGTGCAGTTGAAGAAGCAACACTTAAAGCAGGTGCAAAACAAGCACTTATTATGGAAGAACCAATGGCAGCGGCAATCGGTGCTAACCTTAGAGTAGAAGAACCAACAGGGAACATGGTGGTTGATATCGGTGGTGGTACAACTGATGTTGCTGTTATTTCTTTAGGGGGGATTGTAGCAAGTAAATCCCTTCGTATTGCAGGAGATGAGTTTGATGAATATATTGTTTCTTACATTAAAAAAGAATACAACCTTATGATTGGTGAGCGTACAGCTGAGCAAATTAAATTGACAATTGGGGCAGCTTACCCAACAGGTGAAAACAATACAATGGAGATTAGAGGACGTGATCTTGTAACAGGACTTCCAAAAATCTTAACAATTACTTCTCAAGAAGTAACGGAAGCCATTAAGGAACCAGTTAATGCGATTGTAGAAGCCATTAAGTATACATTAGAAAAAACACCACCAGAATTATCAGCAGATATTATGGAAAGTGGCATTATGCTTACAGGTGGTGGGGCACTTCTTACAGGCCTTGATACACTCATCAGCTTAGAAACAGGTATGCCTGTTAACATTGCAGAAAATCCATTAGATTGTGTTGCACAAGGGACAGGTTTAGCACTTGAAAATATTGAAAAGTGGGCAGGACTATTTGCCGACGATAAATAGACAAGGAGAGAGGGGCCTTGAAATTATCTCAAAAAGCAAAAAAGAAGTTAATTATAGTAGGAATAAGTGTTGTTGCGGCTCTCTCTGTAACACTGGTATTAGGTGTTAAATATAATATCTCTATTTTGAGTGGTATAGCAGACGTTGTAACTTACCCATTTAAAGAAGGTATTCATTTTTTAACGAACCAGGTCAAAGAAGTTGGTGACTATTTTGTAAATGTAGACAATCTTATTAAAGAAAATGAAGAGTTAAAAATGCAAAATGATCGACTTGTATATCAAAATACCATGTTGACTCAGTATAAAGGTGAAAATGAGAGCTTGAAAGAGTTACTGTTGCTTAAACAACGCTATGAGGAGTATCCTACAGTAGGTGCAAATGTGATTGCAAAAGATACAAGCAACTGGTATAAGTCCTTTAATATTGATAAAGGACTTATACACAGCATTAAAGAAGATGATGTACTTTTATCAGATGGTGGACTTGTTGGACATGTGACGAAGGTGAACCCCTTGTCATCTGTGGCCCTTTCTATTATTGACGATAGAAGTTCTATTAGTGTAAAAGTCGTACGAACAGGGGATACAGGCATCTTAAGAGGTGATGTGGAACTTGGTAGTCAAGGCTTGTGTAAGTTAGAAATAGATGTAGAATCTGAGATTGTAAAGGGAGACCAAATTATAACGTCTCATCTAAGTGATATTTATCCACCAGGTATTCCTATTGGAACAGTGGACGAAGTGACAACAGGTAAAAATGGCTTAACCCAATATGCTTATATTAAACCTTTTGTTGATTTCAAACATTTAGAAAGTGTGCTCATTATTTCTACAGATGATGAAGAATAGAGGGTAGACAAATGCGAATAGTCGTAATTGGAATGTTACTTATTCTAACACATATTTTAGAAATGACACTTTTTGATACCATTCGTATAGGTGCAGTGGCGCCCAACTTTATGATTATGATTATTGTCTCTTTTGCTTTGTTAAGAGGAAGCAAAGAAGGCGCAATTATTGGTGCAGCTGCTGGACTTTTATATGATGTAACATTTGGTATGTTTTTAGGTCATCAAGCAATTCCTTACTTTTTAGTAGGTTATATTTGTGGCAAGTTTAATAAAAACTTTTACCGCGAAAACTTTATTATGCCATTCTTTTGTACACTGTTCAGTAGCTTTTTTGTAAGCTTTGTATCTGTGCTTATTTACATTATGCGAGGCAAGATGAATCTTTTCTTTTTCCTTAAGACCCTTGCTATTCCAGAAGTCATCTATACGGTTACTTTATCTCTCGTCTTTTACCAACTTATTTACCTCATTAATGAGAAGCTTGAAATAAGAGAAAAGAAAACAAGGAATATATTTTAATAGGAGGGTGTCATGAAGAAGAAAGTTAATAATATCCTCCATATGTTATCAGATAGGCTCTTTTTGTTGTTTGGTGGAATATGTGTTCTGTTTCTTGTCATTACAGGGAAGTTTTATCAGTTGCAAATTATTGAACATGATAAGTATGCCAATAATTTGCGAGCAAGTGTAGAGCGCAGCATCCAAGTGGAAGCACCTAGGGGACTTATTTATGACCGATATGGAAGGCCGCTTGCAGTGAATAAGCCGACAAATGTGATTAGTATTGATCAACAAGTTCAAATGAAAAAGTCTGAACTTAATCGTATTTTGTTAGAAGTAGTCGAATTGTTAGAGGCAAATGGGGATACATATGTTGATGAAATTCCTATTTCTAAAGAAGCACCATTTGAATATACAGAAGGTAAAACAAGCATTAACCAATTCATGTATTCTATTCCTTATAACAATGAAGAACACAGGCAAGAGCTTTTGCAAAAGTCGGCGGGTGAAGTCGTTGAATATTTACGAGGGAAATATGATATTGATCAAACAATGACAGATGAGGAAGCAAGGAAAGTCATTGCACTTCGTACAGAAATCTATAAAGTAGCGTATAGCAAGTATAAGACTGTAAAAATAGCGACAAGTGTGTCAAATGAAACGATTGCCTACCTAGAAGAGCATCATAATGATTTTCCAGGGGTTGTTGTAGATGTAGAAGCCGTGCGTTACTATACAGAACCAGAAATTTTAGGCAACCTTATTGGATATACGCGTACTATTACAGAAGCCCAGTATGAAGAAATGAAAAACGAAGGCTATGACAAAGATGATATTGTAGGGCATGAAGGTGTAGAAAAAACTATGGAAAACGAACTTAGGGGCAAAAAGGGACTTGAGCGCGTAGAAGTAGATAATGTAGGACGTAGGGTGCATACCATAGAAAAAGATGATGCTGTTCCAGGAAATGATGTCTTTTTAACTATCGATTTAGACTTACAAAGAGTAGCCTACGAAAGTGTAGAGAGGAATTTAAGCCAAGCTATTATTGAAAAACTTAAAGGAACGAATCCAAAAGCTTTTTCTTTAACGAGTAAAGAGATTATTATTTCTATGCTAAATAGTAGCCAACTTGACTTAAAACAAATGGAAAAAGCACCAGAAGACTCGATGCAAAATCAATTGTATCGTAGACTTATGAAACGCTATGAGCAGTTAGACGCTGTTGTGAAAGAAACCATGACACCCCTACAATTACTCACACAACTTTTAGAGGAAGAAACAGGAGAATTTACAGAGAAGGAAATGCTCCTAGCCTTTCACGAGCAAGGTGCGGTGACACTTTCAACAGATACCATTCAAGCTTTCAAAGTAAATCGAACAGGCTCAACAGAATATACACTTATTGAACAATTTGAAAAAGGTACACTTAAACCTAATCAAATGTCTGTCACACCATCTAGCGCATCGACAGTTGTAATAGATGTAGCTACCGGTGAAGTTTTAGCCATCGTAGGGTACCCATCTTACAATAGTAATGAAATGACAACCAATTTTAATAGTTATTATAATACCTTGTTTGATAATCGCAGTATGTTATGGAATAGGGCGTTGATGACAGCTAAAGCACCGGGCTCTACTTTCAAAATGATTAGTGCTATAGCAGGTTTAGAAGAAGGTGTTGTAAATCCTGATACTTTAATCTATGACTTAGGTGTTTTTGAAAAAGTGGGTAAACCTGCACCACGTTGTTGGATTTATACCAACAATGGACATGGACATGGAAATGTTAATCTTTCAAAGGCACTAGAAGTATCTTGTAACTATTATTTCTATGAATTAGTGTATCGATTAGGTCTTAAAGGTGGTACACCATATGGCGGCATTGATATGTTGACTAAATATGTTGAAATGTTTGGACTAGATAAAAAAACAGGAATTGAACTTGCAGAATCTCCACCTAATATTTCAACACCTTATAACCTTGTAAAGAACCAAATTGCAGAACAATTTTCAGCTATCCGTAAGTTAGATGAGAATCAGTTGAAAAAGTATATTGAAGAAATTGTTCAAGTAATGGAAAAAGGAATTTATCCTATTGAAAATCAAGTTGGAGAGGGATTGGATGAAGAAATAAGCTTTTTAGCACAATATGAGCTTAAGCGTAACTTAGAACCTTTGTTCCAAGATGCTTTTGATGACCACCTAGGTGAAGTCATTGAAAGTGCTTATAAGCAAATGCAATTAAGTCTCCAAACAGATTCTCAAACTTACTTAAATCAAATTCTTGAAGGTACCATGAATGACACAAAAGAACGTTCTTTACGTAATAAGGCAAAGGCACAACTTGTCGTTGTATTGGAACAAATGCTAGGTGATAGCCTAGATGCTCAAATTGCAGAGGTGATTGACAAACTGGATATTTATGAAATTTTGGATGCATACGAACATGCTTACAATACATTATACAACAGGCAGATTAAGCAAACACCCGATGCAGAGATAGTTGTTGAGCTTAAAAAGCGTCTAGAGACAATTGATGAAACACAAGATTTTTATAAAGAAGATATGCTAAAGAAATTTAAAGCAAGCTTGATCAATAATATTGCTAACGAGGTTCTTTCAGGGCTAAGACTTGATTGGACAGATGGTACAACTGTGCGTACAGCAATTGGACAAGGAGATAACGCTTTTACACCCATTCAGATGGGGCGTTACATTGCAGCATTAGCAAATGGCGAGAATGTTTATGACTTACGTATTATTAATGGGATTGATCATGTCAAATCACAAGAAGGTTATATTTCTACCACACCTAGTGTTTACAATAAGCTTGATCTTAAACCTTCTACTTTAAAAAGTGTCTATGAAGGAATGTATCAAGTTACACATGGCACATTAGGTTCGGCAAGACAGATTTTTAAAGACTTTGAAATCCCAGTAGCAGGCAAGACCGGTACAGCACAGGAAAATAATGATGAGCATAGTTGGTTTGTAGGTTTTGCCCCCTATGAAAATCCAGAAATAGCTATTGTTACAACCGTATACAATGCCTATGGACAAGGAACTTATGGACAAGAGATTAGTAAAGATATCTTGTCTGAATACTTTAATTTAGGGCAAGAGGTACCTAAGACAACGCTTGATAATATGTTTGTTGAATAGTGGGGAGGATGAATATGGATAATCTTGTTGTATTTAAAGGTTCCGTAGATGGTATTACAGTCATGTTAGATGAAACCGCACCTTTTGAAGCTTTAATTGATAATTTTGTAGAAAAACTAGAGAACTCTAAGAAGTTTTTCAGTGGTGCAAAAGTGAATATGCGTTTTAAAGGGCGTAAATTATCGAAGGAGCAACAAGATGAGTTGATGTGCCTTTTGACACATCAAAATATCCTGAATGTTGCATTCATTCATGATTTTGAGCAAACAGCAAGTGCTAAGTCAGAGGATGAAATAAGAAGTATTTTAGAAGATATGGATAAGCCAAATGTATCACTGACTAGGTACCACTATGGCATCGTACGTTCAGGACAACATATTGATTTTAGGGGAAGTGTAGTTATTATAGGAGATATAAATCCGGGTGGCGTGATTACAGCAGGGGGAAGCATTATTGTGATGGGTACGTTAAATGGGAAGGTCCATGCAGGATTGGATGAACACTTTAAAAACCCCTTTATTTTGGCGACCAATATGCACCCAATGCAAATTGGCATACGTCATGTGATTGCCCAATCCCCAGAGGGTGAAGTCGTAAATAGAAATAAAGTACAGATGCCACACATTGCATATGTAAATAATGATCAGATCTATGTAGAAGAAATAGATTTTAAAACACTTAATCATATGATAGAATAATTAGAACAGAAAGTATAAGAGGGGGATAAACATGAGTCAAGTAATTGTCGTTACATCAGGCAAAGGTGGCGTAGGAAAAACTACAACTTCAGCAAATATAGGTACTGCATTAAATTTATTAGGTAAAAAAGTCGTATTATTAGATGCTGATATTGGTCTTAGAAACTTGGATGTTGTAATGGGTCTTGAAAATCGCATTGTCTATGACTTAGTAGATGTGGTTGAAGGAAGATGTCGAGTAAAGCAAGCTCTCATTAAGGACAAGCGTTTTGAAGGACTTTTCTTACTTCCAGCAGCTCAAACACGAGATAAGGATGCGGTAAGTCCAGAACAAATGAAAAAGCTTTGTGATACATTAAAAGAAGACTTTGACTACATTATTGTAGATTGTCCAGCAGGTATTGAACAAGGATTTAAGAATGCGGTTGCAGGTGCAGATCGTGCACTTGTTGTGACAACACCAGAAGTTTCAGCAGTACGTGATGCAGATCGTATTATTGGGCTTCTTGAAGCAAATGGCATTTCTAATACGCAACTAATCATTAACCGTGTGCGTATGAATATGGTTAAGCGTGGTGATATGATGGCTATGGATGATGTTGTTGAAATTTTAGCTATTGATCTTATTGGGGTTGTGCCAGATGATGAAAATATTGTGATTACTACTAATAAGGGAGAACCAGCAGTAGCAGATAAAACGGCACTTGCAGGCAAAGCTTTTAGAAATATTGCAGATCGTATTGAGGGGAATGAAGTACCTTTCATGGATCTTGAAATGGGTAGTGGCTTTTTTGATAAACTTAAAAAAATGTTTGGTTTTAATAATTAAAAGGCTAAGAGGGTGAAAGGGATGCTAGATTTTAGTCAATTATTTGGTAGAAAAAATGCTTCAAGTAGTGTAGCAAAAGATAGATTGAAACTTGTATTGATTCATGATCGTATGAATTGTTCAACTGAATTACTAGAAATGATGCGTTCAGATATTATAGAAGTCATTTCTAAATATGTAGATATTGATACAGATGATTTTAATATAGAAGTTTCTTCAATGGAATGTGATAAAAGTGGGAATAAGTCACCTGTTTTATCTGCTAATATTCCTATTAAAAATTTAAAAAAAGTAAGTAGAGGCTAATTATTTCTAAAGTAAGAAAGGGACAAATGATTTATGTTCAATTTAAAAAAAGAACATTTAAGGTATATTGATTATTGGATGATTTTAGCTATGTGTGCCTTGATTGGTATTGGTGTATTAGCCATAAGTAGTGCAACTACTTATTCAGGAGATATGGAGGTACTCAAGATGCAGTTACTCTTTTTTGTAACGGGTATTATCTTGATGATTTTGGTCATATCTATTGACTATCATTTTTTAGGAGAATGGTATATTCCTATCTATATAGGCATCAATCTTTTGCTTATTGCTGTATTTTTTGTCGGGAAAAATGTAAATGGGGCAACGAGATGGATTCAAATTGGACCTATGACTATTCAGCCTTCAGAATTTGCTAAGATAGGTGTTATTCTTTGTACAGCAAAAATGTTGGATAAGTATAATGATAAAATTAATTCTTTTAAATCTTTAATGATTGTAGGTCTTTTTCATTTTATTCCTTTCATACTAGTGAATCGTCAGCCTAATTTGTCTACTAGCCTTGTCATCTTAGGTATTTTAGTGATACAATTGTTTGTAAGTAAATTGGATATGAAAGTGATGGTTTCTACTGCAACAATCACCATTGTTACAGCAGGAATTATACTTTTTTATATTATTACCAATCCTTATCAAAAGATTATTCCTGATTATCAGCGAGACCGTATTGTTACTAAAGTACACGGTGGAGATGACTTAGATGAGAACTACCAAACTAATCAGTCCGTTCATGCGATTGGTTCAGGTGGTTTAGAAGGAAAAGGTTTATATCAAGGTGCAATTAGTCAGCTCAATTACTTACCAGAGTCTCATAATGACTTTATTGTGGCTATTATTGCAGAAGAATTTGGATTTGTAGGTATTTTAGTGGTGCTTGGCATTATTCTCTTTATGATTGCAAGGGGATTATGGATTGCCCATGCTGCCCCGGATGACTTTGGCCGATTTATAATTGCAGGCTATATGGGTATGATTGCTATGCAGACCTTTGTCAATATGGGGGTAGTAACCAGTCTGTTACCAAACACTGGATTGCCACTTCCTTTCATTAGTTACGGCGGAAGCTCTTTATGGGCGAATATGATGGGAATGGGACTTGTATTAAATGTTGGGATGAGAAAAGAAAAAACAATGTTTTAGGAGGTAAGTGATGAATATAGGACTTATTGCACATGATGCAAAGAAAAAACTTATGGAAAATTTTACGATTGCCTATAGACACATACTAGCAAAACATACTTTGTATGCGACAGGGACAACAGGCCGATTAGTAGAAGAATCAACCAATTTAAATATTTATAAATACTTAGCAGGACACTTAGGTGGAGCACAACAGTTGGGAGCACAAATTGCTCATAACCAATTGGATATGGTTATTTTCTTAAGAGACCCTGTTACACAAAAAATGCATGAGCCAGATGTAGGCGCATTAGAAAGATTATGTGACATTCATAATATTCCTATTGCAACCAATTTAGCAACTGCAGAATTATTAGTAAAAGCTTTAGAACGAGGCGATTTAAGCTGGAGAGAAGTAATCCGTTAAAAAAGACTTTATTAAGTCTTTTTTTTATGGATATTTATTTTAGTACGAGATAAGGCTAATATAAAAGCACTCTTAGGAGTGATTGACACAAATTTTGGAGGATTAATATGACTATTTTATCAGAGCATATTTTAAAACAAGTAGATAAGCCAGCACGCTATATTGGCGGAGAAATGAACACTTATCAGAAAGATTTAAATGAAATTGATGTGCGCTTTGCATTTGCTTTTCCAGATGTTTATGAAGTAGGGATGAGCCACTTAGGCATGCAAATCTTATATCACTTCTTAAATAGAAGAGAAGATACTTATTGTGAACGTGTTTTTGCACCATGGTTAGACCTAGAAAAAATTATGCGTGAGCAAAGTATTCCTCTTTTCTCATTAGAAACTCATACACCACTTAAGGCCTTTGATTTCTTAGGCTTTACACTTCAATATGAAATGAGCTATACCAATATTTTAAATATGATGGAACTTGCAGGTGTGCCTATTTTAAGTAAAGATCGTACAGAAGAAGACCCTATCGTTGTAGCTGGCGGTCCTTGTGCTTATAACCCAGAGCCTTTGGCACCATTTGTGGACTTTTTCTATATTGGCGAAGGTGAATTTGCATATGATGAAATCTTAGATCTTTACAAAGACTATAAAAAACAAGGGCGTACAAGAAATGAATTTTTAGAAGCCATTCTAGAAATTGAAGGAATGTATGTACCAAAATTCTATGAAGAAGTCTATAAAGAAGATGGTACAATTTTAGAGAAACGTTCACTACATCCGAAAGCGAAAACGAAGATTCGTAAAGTCATTATGACAGAGATGGACGAGTCTTACTATCCAACGACTCAAGTTATTCCTTGGATTCAAGCAGTACATGACCGTGTAACACTTGAAATGTTTAGAGGATGCTTAAGAGGGTGTAGATTCTGTCAAGCAGGGATGATTTATCGTCCAGTACGTGAAAAATCTAAAGAAGTATTAATCGACTATGCTGAGAAGCTTTTGGCTTCTACAGGATATGAAGAAATTAGTTTGGCTTCATTAAGTACAAGTGACTATAAAGACTTAGAACCTTTTGCAGAGGAGCTTTTGAAACTTTGTGAAAAAGAATGTGTTAATATTTCACTGCCTTCTCTTCGTATTGATGCTTTCTCGGTAGACTTAATGCAAAAGGTACAAGAAGTACGTAAAAGTAGTTTGACCTTTGCACCAGAAGCAGGGACACAACGTATGCGTGATGTGATTAATAAAAATATTACAGAAGAAGAAATTCTTAGAGGGTGTAACCTTGCTTTCAACGGAGGTTGGAATAGAGTAAAACTTTACTTTATGTTAGGACTTCCAGGTGAAACACAAGAGGATGTACAAGGCATTGCAGATTTAGCTGAAAGCATTGTGCATGAATATTATCAAATTGATAAATCTCAGCGTCAAGGTGCTTTGCAACTTGTTGTAAGTACATCTTGTTTTGTACCAAAAGCCTTTACACCATTCCAATGGGAACCTCAAGATACATGTGAAAGCTTTATGGAAAAGCATGTAATGTTAAAACGTGCGATTAAAAGCAAGCAAATTAAATACAATCATCATGATGCTAAAACAAGTGTGCTAGAAGCTGTTATTGCACGTGGGGATAGACGTGTAGCAGGCCTTATTTATGAAGCTTATAAATTAGGAGCAACCTTTGATAGCTGGAGCGAACACTTCGATGAGAACAAGTGGGCACAAGCTGCAGAAATTGCTGATGTAGATTATGCTTTCTATGCCAATAGAAGACGTGACTATGATGAAGTTTTACCATGGGATCATATTGATATCGGTGTAACAAAGAACTTCTTGATTCGTGAAAGCAAAAAAGCGCATGAGTCTGTTACAACCCCTCAATGTCGTGTGAAATGTTCAGGCTGTGGTGCCAATACTTTCAATAAAGGAGTATGTTATGAGAATTAGATGTAAATTTACAAAACTTGGCTATGTTAAATTTGTAGGCCATTTAGATACAGTAAGAATGTTCCAAAGAGCAATTCGTGTTGCACGCATTCCAATTGCTTATTCACAAGGGTTTAATCCTCATGCAAAAGTTTACTTTGCCATGCCACTATCAGTAGGTGTAGGGAGTACAGGAGAATACATCGATATTATTACGAGTGTAGATGTGGATGTACAAAAAGCAAGTGAAACTTTAAATACAATTTTACCAGAGGGCATTCGTATTTTAGAAGCTACTGCTATTGAGGAAGGAAGCCCATCCCTTATGAGTCTTGTGACAACAGCGAATTATAAGGTAACTTTTGCAAAAGGTCAGTTAGAGGTACAAGACTTACAAAGCATTGAAGAAAAAATGGGTAGCGAAACTTTAGTTGTTATGAAAAAAGGTAAAAAGAAAACTTCTGAAGTGGATATTAAACCACTTATTAAAGCCTTTGAGTTAGAGGTACATGAGGATAACGTAGACATTCAACTTACGGTTGCAGCAGGTAGTGCAAGCAACTTAAGCGTGGACTTACTTTTGAAATCACTTATAAATAAAGAACTCGAAACACTTGATTATAGTGTGGAGAGATTAGAACTTTATACAGGTGAAGATAATAAGACAGTTCCTTTAATTCAAGTAGGGGCATGTCATGCTTAAGCAAATTGTTATTGATACAAGTGTAAGTCTTACCCGTATAGGGGTATTAGAAGAGGGCAAACTTGTTCATCTTTATATAGAAGACCATGAAGAAGAAACCTTGCAAAACTGTGTTTTGCAAGGTCAAGTCCAACAGGTTGTTAAGAACTTAAAAGGTGCATTTATTGACTTTGGAAAAGATAAAAACGGACTTTTACATTTTAAAAATGTACCAGCTTGTTATGAAAATAAATTACAGCCAGGGATGCGTGTACCCATTCAAATTCAAAAAGAAAATACGGGGGAAAAAGGGAATCGTCTCACTAGCTTAGTAAGTATTCCTGGATATTATTTAGTAGCCTTACCTTTTGAACCAGGTATACAAATTTCTAAGAAGATCAAAAATAATGAGCGACGTGAGCAGCTAAGAACAATTCTTGAGACTGTTGCAACGGATGAGCTTGGTTTCATTGTACGTACTAATGGAAAAGAAGCAAGTGACGAAGAAATTTTAAAAGAGGCCACTTACTTACGAGATAAAACCATGCAGTTCCATAAGGTTAAAGGCAATGTGCAAAAAGGAACAGTACTTATAGAAGCGGAACCTATATTCTTTGAAGTAATTAAAGAACATATTCAAGCTATAGATGAAGTGGTATTTCTTTGTAACAATCTTGAAATACAAGAGGCATTGCAGCAAAAAATAGAAATCTTTCTTCCACGGTTAAGTGTAACTTATCGTTTTTATCCTTGTTATGAGAATTTATTTAGATTAATGAGCATAGAAAAAGATTTTTTGGAAACACTTAAAAGAAAGGTTTGGCTTAAGAATGGTGGTAATATTGTTATAGACTATACAGAAGCCATGACCGTTATTGATGTCAATAGTGCTAAGGCGATTATAGGTAAACAAGCTGCTAGTGCCATTCGTGTCCTCAATAAGCTAGCTATAGAAGAAAGTATTTATCAAATTATACGTCGCAATTTATCTGGGATTATTCTGATTGACTTGGTAGACTTTAAGTCTAAGGAAGATCGATTAAGTGTCTATGAGTGGGCACGCCAGTTCATTAATGGGTTAGATGGTAGCAGAAGTAAGGTTTACCCTCCAACAGAGCTAGATCTTTTGCAAATAGCTAGGACAAAGAAGTACTTACCCATTCATCAAAAGTTGTTAGAAAAGGAAAATGAGTATACATGCCAATATACAATACCACAAGTAAGTTTTAATTACTTTAGGCTTGAAAATGAACTTAAACAGATCGTGGCAACAACTGAAATGAAGCAAGTTTATATTTACTGTAGTAAGTCATTTTATGAGTGCTTAAGTAAGCATACATTTATCAATAAGCTTCAGATGACGTATGGTATACACATTCAACTTTATCAAAATGAAAATCAAAAACAAACAGATTTTGACATAAGATTTCACAAACAATAAATATGGTTGACAGGTATTAGGGAGTATGATATATTAATGAAGTGTTTTAGCCGCACGAAGAGGTTTTGAAACTATTTAATAGTACCGAATTCGGCGAGTTTACGGTTTAAGGAGGTGTACTCATGTACGCAATTATCGAAACAGGTGGCAAACAATACAAAGTAGAAGTTGGCACAAGCCTTTACGTTGAAAAATTAAACGTAGCAGCTGGTGAAACAGTAACTTTCGACAATGTATTAGTTGTATCTAAAGATGACAACGTAGTTGTTGGTAGCCCAGTAGTAGCTGGTGCAACAGTTAAAGCTGAAGTTGTAGCTGAAGGTAAAGGACCAAAAATCATTATCTACAAATACAAAGCTAAAAAAACTTACCACAAAAAACAAGGTCATCGTCAACCTTTCACAAAAGTGAAAATCACTGCTATTGAAGCATAATTATTATGATTCAAGTAGACCTTTATTATAACAAAAATATATTATATCGTTTTAAATTATCTGGCCATGCAGGCTATGCCGATCATGGACAAGATATTGTTTGTAGCGCTGTAAGTATTCTAGTTATTAATACGCTTAATGCTTTAGAAGCATTAACAAATGAAGAATGCGCTCTTAATGAGATGGATTCTGATTCAGGTGTGATTGATTGTACTTTTAGCAAGCGCAAACAAGGCATGCCAAATAAAGAAGCAACGCTTTTAATAGAAGCAATGCTAATGGGCCTTAGGTCCGTTAAACAAATGTACGGAGAATACATTGTAATAAAAAATAAATAATTTAAAACTTAGGAGGTGGATTAAATGATGCGTTTAGACCTTCAGTTTTTTGCTCATAAAAAAGGGGTAGGATCTACAAAAAATGGTCGTGACTCTGAATCAAAACGCTTAGGCGCTAAAAGAGCAGATGGACAAGTTGTAAAAGCTGGTAACATCTTATATCGTCAAAGAGGTACTAAAATTCATCCAGGCGAAAATGTTGGCCGTGGTGGAGATGACACTTTATTTGCATTAGTAGATGGTAGAGTTAAATTCGAACGTAAAGGCAGAAGCAAAAAACAAGTTTCTGTATATCCAGTAGCACAAGAAGCGTAAATGATATACTTGGAAGGTTTCAACATCTGTTGAAACCTTCTTTTTATTAAGAGTACAAGATGCAATAGAAAAAAACAAAATGACATACACTATAAGATGAAAGGAGTGAGGATATGTTCGTAGATAAAGTAAAAATTCTTGTTAAATCAGGAAAAGGTGGAGATGGTCACGTTTCTTTTAGACGTGAGAAATACGTACCAAATGGTGGTCCTGACGGTGGTGACGGCGGACGTGGAGGTCATATCATTTTTGAAGTAGACCCAGGTATGAATACATTAATCAACTTCAGACATAAAAGACACTATAAAGCACAAGAGGGTGCTGATGGTGCTAAGAAAAAATGTCATGGTAAGGACGGATTAGATCTAACTATAAAAGTTCCTCAAGGAACCATTATAAGAGAAGCAGAGAGCGGGAAAGTAATTGCTGACCTCCATAAAGCAGATGACAAACAGGTTATCTTTAGAGGAGGTCATGGAGGACGTGGGAATCAACATTTTGCCACTCCAACCAGACAGGCACCTAAATATGCAGAAAAAGGCCGTGCAGCGAAAGAATATTGGGTTATTCTTGAACTTAAAATGATTGCTGACGTTGGGCTAGTAGGCTACCCTAACGTAGGTAAATCTACATTATTATCTATGGTAAGTAATGCACAACCTAAAATTGCAAACTATCACTTTACAACGTTATCTCCAAATCTAGGCGTTGTATCTAACCAATATGGGAAACAATTTGTTATGGCAGATATTCCAGGACTTATTGAAGGTGCAGCAGAAGGTGTAGGTTTAGGCCATGATTTCTTAAGACACGTAGAGCGTACAAAAGTTCTTGTACATGTAGTAGATACAGCAGGTAGTGAAGGTAGAGATCCAGTAGAAGATATCTATGCGATTCAAAAAGAGTTGAATGAGTACAACCCTACTATTCTTGAAACAAAACCACAAATTATTGCAGCAAACAAGATGGATATTGAAGGTGCTACAGAAAACTTAGAAGCTCTTAAAAAGACGTTTGAGCCTCAAGGGATCAAAGTCATTGCAATTACAGCAGCTGCAAATGACAATTTACAAGCGCTTTTAGAGGATATTTCTGAACTTTTAGCAACTGTGCCAGATGAAGATATTATATTCGAACCAGAGTTTGAAGAAATGCCAAAAATAGATCATGAAGCCTTTACAATCAATAATGAAGTAGAAGGATACTTCCTTGTTGAAGGGGTAGGTGTTGAAAAAATGATAGGTTACACATCACTCGATACTGAAAAAGGTTTTGCATTCTTCCAAAGATATTTACGTGAACGTGGTATTATCGAGGCGCTCGAAGAAGCAGGTATTGCTGAAGGTGACACTGTACGTATTTATGATTTAGAATTTGAGTATTACAAATAGAGGAGAATGTATATGAATATTACAAGTAAACAACGTGCTTATTTAAAATCTATAGCACAAACAACTGAACCTATTTTCCAAATTGGTAAAAATGGTTTAACACCAGAAATTACAGAAGCTATTTTATTGGCACTTGATGCAAGAGAGCTTGTTAAAATCAGTGTTCTTAATAACTGCTTAGAAGATCCAAAAGACATGTGTCAAGTATTAAGTGAGCGTACACACTCTGTGCCAGTACAAGTTATTGGTAAGAAAATTGTACTTTACAAACCAGCTAAGAAAAATGCAAAAATCAAATTACCATCATAATGACGGCGCTACCTTTAGGTAGCGTCTTCATTAGAAAGTGGAGAATTTTCTAAAGGAGATGTACGCATGAAAATTGCTATTATGGGTGGAACTTTTGATCCCATACATATGGGACATTTGGTGACAGCTGAGGCTGTAAGACATGAATTTGATATTGATGAAGTCCTATTTGTACCTACAGGTAACCCACCACATAAAGCGAGTATGGGAATTACATCAGCAGAACACCGTTACTTAATGACAGTGTTAGCCACAGCAGCAAATGCTCACTTTAATGTTTCAAGAATAGAGATAGACCGAGAAGGAACTACCTATACAGTAGATACACTGAAAGAACTCAGTAGAATGTATGGGCCTGATACAAAGCTTTACTTTATTACAGGTGCGGATGCAGTCCATGAAATTTTAAATTGGAAAAACTCAGAGGAGCTTTTACAACTTTGTACTTTTGTAGCCGTTACAAGACCTGGTTACCAAAAGCAACAACTTTTGGACCATGTTGAGAATTTAAGGGCACAGTATCACTCAAGTATTAAATTTTTAGAAGTACCAGCGCTTGCAATCTCCTCTTCCGATATTAGAAAACGTGTAAAAGATGATTCGCCTATTAAGTACTTGGTAACAAGTGCAGTAGAAAACTATATTTGCAAGCATAATCTTTATAGACATCCTGTATCTTTTAACCAAGAATTGGTGAGTAAGATGAGTCATTATGTGAAAGAGCATCTTTCTACAGGACGCTATGAACATACAAAAGGTGTAGTGGAAATGTCTATAGAACTTGCTAATTGTCATAATGTAGATGCAGATAAGGTGTTTATAGCTGCGTTATTTCATGATTTAGCGAAAGAACTGTCAATTGAGGAAGGCCTTGGATTATGTGATAAATACCAAATTCCAATTGATGGATTTGAACGGAGTCACCCTCATCTTATACATGGTAAGGTAGGCGCACTCTTATTAGAACGTGATTGGGGGGTAACAGACCTTTCTATTTTAAATAGTGTACGCTATCATACCATTGGACGTCCTCATATGACAGATATTGAAAAAATTATTTATCTAGCGGACATGGTAGAAAGAGGTAGAAAGCCTTATCCTGCGTTAGATCAAATACGAAGGCTGGCCAAACATGATTTGAACAAAGCTATGTACACGGCTTTAAGCAAGACTAAAGAATATGTACAGTCTAAAGTTGGACAAGAGATGCATCCTATTACAGATGTGCTCTTAGATGAATATAAGACTTATGATGTATAAAAGACATCATTTATGAAGTATTTTTTAGACAAGGATTATCAAGGAGTAGACTTGCATAATATAATAGTATAGATAGAGTTTATAAGATGTAGAGATAAAACGCATGTATGAAAGGGGTTTTTTGTATTGAATAATGAATCCATTTTACTAGCACAAAAGGTAGATACAATCTTAAAGAAGAAAAAGTTTGACAGTCTACAGGTGTTAGATGTGCATGAGATTACATCCTTAGCAGATGTATTTATTATTATTGTAGGAAACAATACAAAGCAAACAAAGGCACTTGCCGATGATATTGAAGAGGGGTTAAGTAAGCTAGATATAGAAGCGGTTCAAAAGGAAGGCTATCAAAGTGCAAATTGGATTTTGATGGACTATGACCGTGTGATTATTCATGTGCTTTATAAAGAAGATGCGGAGTTTTATGGATTAGATAGACTTTGGCAAGATGGAACAGAGATTCTATTTTAAAGCGACCAAAAAGCGTATGGCAAATGATTTATTTGCCATACGCTTTTATTTAAGTGTTTTAGAAAACTTAAGTTTTTTATGTTTGAATTTTCTTTTGCGCTTGCGCTTAATGAAGAAAATTAATGTCCCTAAAATAATGAGCAAAAGAACTAATAAAATTAAGAATGCTGATATAGGAAAAGTAAGTGTAGGTTTTTGAGGCTGATTGGCTGCATAAGGAGAAGCCGCATAAGTAATATTGGATATTTTTAAATCACTTTTAGCAAGTACTTTGTTGTTGTGTAAATACTCAATAGAGCCTACAACCTGATCTAGAGTTACTCCCATTTCTAAATATTCAGGAAGGTTAATGTTAGTAATAATATCACGAGTTTTAATATTTTTATTTACAAGGACGGACTCATTGCTAGAGGCTACAATGTCACAATGTGCAAATTCAATGAGCTTACCACTTTTAATAGAGTAGATAGGGAGCTTGCTGATAATTTCATCCTCTTTTAGAAGTTGGAAAGTTTGGTAGGCATTAAAACCATAGTCAAGTAACTGATTGGTAGCTTTGTATATGCCTGTTTTAGAATCCCCTTTTAAAATGACTGCAATGAGTTCAATCTCACCACGTTTAGCCATGGTTACTAGAGTATGACGTGCGATATCTGTATACCCTGTTTTGCCACCAATTGCATCTGAACGATACAGGGTACTGTCAGTAAATTGATTAAGTAATTTATGTTGTTGAGAAAGGTAACGTATTTCATTCACTTTGTTTGTCGGAGGAATTTGATACGTAACAGTTTTCATAATTTCTAGAAAGTATTCGCTATTACAAAGTGCTCTTGCAATAAGAGCCATATCATAGGCGGTAGTATAATGATCTACATCATCTAGTCCGTGAGGATTTTTGAAGTTTGTATCCTTTGCACCTAAAGCTTCAGCCTTTTTTGTCATGGCTACAGCAAATGTATCAATAGAGCCACTTACTTTTTCGGCAAGGCCATTGGCTACTTCGTTAGCAGAAGTTAGTAATAAGCCATGAAGGGCTTGATCTACTGTAATTTGTTCACCTACACGCATACCAATACTGCTACTGCCAGGCTCAACGCTATAAATAGCCTCTTTGGAAAAAGTAATCATATCTGTAGGTTTGAGGTTTTCTATTGTAAGTAAAGCAGTCATAAGCTTTGTAACACTGGCAGGATAATGTCTGTCATGACTATTTTTCTCAAATAGAATTTCACCTGTTTTAGCATCCATTAAAACAGCACTTTCAGCGGCTATCATAGATGCCTCTAAATTTGAAGTTATTTCGGTAGCATAAAGGGGGAGACAACTTAAAAGTAAAGATAAAATTAAAACTATATGAATCGATTGTTTCACTATTCGTTTTTTCATAAGTACAAAAATTCTCCTTTCAACAGTACTAGTATATTAAAAATAAAGCTTTTAGTAAAGGCAAACCTGTCTAAGATATGCAAAATTTGTTAAAACTTTGTACTAGAGGTGATTATGTGATAAAATTATTAAATAAGTATAAAATTATATTTGTGCTTATATTGCTGAGTATGACAAGTTTGCTTCTTATTAAAAAGCAGAATGAAACAGATAACATTCAAATTTTAGAGCAGCCAAAGGTGGAGATTGAAGAGGTTCAGCCAGTAATAGACGAAAATTGGAATGATGTAGAAGTACGACAACTTATTCCAGTGTATATCTGTGGGGCTGTTTATAAACCCGATGTTTACCAGGTAGAGGAAACGTCTATTTTAAAAGATGTGTTGAATTTAGCCGGGGGTGTTACACCAGAGGCCGATGTTACTCAGATTAATTTAGCTAAGGCAATTCAAGCAAATGAAAAAATTGTTGTTCCAAAAGTAGGAGAAGAAATTGACAAAATCTCCGATTCATATGAAAATGAAGAAAGGGTTCAAGCAGCTTCGCTTATCAATATTAATAAGGCAACGGTTCAAGAACTTACTACCTTACCAGGTATTGGTGAAGTAAAGGCTGGACAAATTGTTTTATATAGAGAGCAAAAAGGGAACTTTGAGTCAAAAGAAATGTTAAAGGATGTGTCTGGAATAGGTGATAAACTTTATAACGGATTAGAACAATGCATTACAGTAGAGTAGGAGGAAATAAAATGAATAGTAAAGTATTAGTAGTAGATGATGAAAGACTCATTGTTAAAGGAATAAAGTTTAGTCTAGAGCAAGAAGGGTGGGAAGTTGATGTCGCTTATGATGGTGAAGAAGCACTCAACTTAGTTAAAAGTAGTCAATACGATGTCATGATTTTAGATGTCATGTTACCTAAATATGATGGTTTACAAGTATGTCAAATTGTGCGTGAATTTTCTAACATTCCCATTGTCATGTTAACTGCTAAAGGTGAAGATATGGACAAGATTATGGGACTTGAATACGGTGCAGATGATTATGTAACAAAACCTTTTAATATTCTTGAACTTAAGGCACGTATTAAAGCAATTTTAAGACGTTCTGCACAAGGTGAAAAGGAGCAAAACAAAAAACTTCTTGAGGTAGGAAGTTTAAGGTTAGAACTAAATAGCAAACGTGTATTTTTAAATAATCGTGAAATTAACTTAACTGCTAAAGAATTTGATATGTTAGAGCTCTTTGCAACCCATCCAGGAAAAGTATACAGTCGTGACCAACTGCTGGATACAATTTGGGGAAGGGACTATCCAGGGGATGTAAGAACAGTAGATGTCCATGTACGACGTTTACGTGAGAAGATTGAGCCAAATCCTGGGCAACCTGAATATATTCATACAAAATGGGGGGTAGGTTACTATTTTAAAGATTAAGATGAAGTGGTTTCACAGTTTAAGGTGGCGATTATTCATCTTGTTCTTCTTAGTCAGTTTCATGCCGTTTATGATTTTTGCACCAGTACTCATGGGGCGCATGGAATCTCATTATATTGGACAAAGTCGAGTGGAATGGCGAAGAGAAGCAAATAGTATTTCCACCCAGATTACTGAAGGAAATTACTTAAAGGATTATACCAGTTATACGTATTTTGAGTCTTATATTAAGGGGCTTGGAAAAGAAAAGGGCTTCCGTATTGTTGTTGTAGATAAGTTAGGCTACATTATTGCAGACTCTGCAGCAGCAGATAAAGGGCATACGATCATGAGTAAGCAAGTCTTTGATGCTTTGCGCAAAGAAGATAGTGTAGAGCCTTATGAACGTGAAGATCAAACGGTTATGAGTGCAGTTGTGCCTATTACAGACAAAGAAAACAAAGATGAAGTACTCGGTGCTGTGATTGTGACAGCGAACATAGATGATATTTATGTATCACTTGGAGAAATACAAAATCAAATTTATTTGCTTTCGTTACTAACAAGTTTACTTATTGGTCTTTTAAGTTTCTTTACGTCTTCTTTCATTTCACGTCCGCTTAAGCTACTAATGAAGTTTGTTCAAAAGATTACAAACGGACAACTTGACCAAACAGTAGATATTAAAGGAAAAGATGAAATTGCAGAACTAGGTAATGCGTTTAACCACATGGCCGAACAGTTGCAACGCGTGGAACATTCAAGGCAAGAATTCGTGTCCAACGTATCTCATGAGTTAAAGACACCGCTTTCCTCCATTAAGGTTTTAACAGAGTCACTCCTGTTTCAAGAAAATGTACCTGTGGAAATGTATCAAGAGTTCTTTATGGATATTAACTCTGAAGTGGACAGGCTCAATAATATTATTAGTGACTTATTAACACTCGTAAGGCTAGATCAAACAGAAGTACCAATGAATATTAAAACAACTAATTTAAATGATATGACACAAGCTATCTTGAAACGTTTAATTCCACTTGCTAAGAAAAAGGATATTAAGCTTATTTATCAAAGCCACAAAGAGATCTTTGTAGATATTGATGAGGTGAAATTAACGCTCGCTATTTCTAATTTAATTGAGAATGCTATTAAGTATACCCCGGAAGGCGGAGAAGTACGCGTCGTTTTACAAAGTGACCTTCAAGATGCCCAACTCTCTGTAGAAGATACAGGTATTGGGATTGCAAAAGATGAACAATCTAAAATATTTGAACGTTTTTATAGAACAGATAAGACAAGAAATCGTGAAACGGGTGGTACGGGACTAGGTTTATCGATTACGTATCGTACAGTGATTATGCATAATGGTTCTATTCAAGTGGAAAGTGAAGAGGGAAAAGGTTCAATCTTCACCGTTCAAATCCCAATTAGACATCTATAGGTGGGAGGTAAAAAATGAAAAAATGTATACGTTTATTACAAGTAAGTCTATTAATTTTATGTGCACTACTTTTAAGTGGGTGCGAATTTGATTGGAAGCAATCAGGAAACACTGAAAAATTTAAACTCTACTTTTATGACGAGCATCAAAGTACGCTTGTTGTAGAAGAAAGAGATCTTGAATTGCCAGAAAATGCGTCAAAAGAAAAAAGAATGTTAGCTGTGATTGAAGCGTTATCCAAAGGTCAACAAGTGAATAATCAAGGGACTAGACCCATCCTATTTAATATTGACTATGCCATTTTAAAGGAAAATACGGCTTCTATCAACTTTACAGACGCTTACAATACGTTAGATGTACCAACACAAATTACTCATCGTGCCATGTTGGTGTACACACTGACAGAGTTAGATTTTATTGATAAAGTGGAGTTTTATGCCAATGATATGCCACTTATGAATAGTAATGGGGATAAGATGGATGTTGTAGAACGTAAGGATATTTTAATTAATGCACTGAATCCAAAGCCACCTACAAGCAGTCAGATTATTACGCTTTATTTTCCAAATCTAACAGACCAACTGTTGCACAAGGAGCAAAGAGAGATTCGTGTAAATAACAATACTCCACTTGAAAATTATGTCATTGCTGAATTGATTAAAGGTCCTAATATAGAGGGCTTACTGGGAATTTTACCAGCAGATACAAAAGTCAATGACATTAAAACACAAGATGGTGTGTGTCAAATTGATTTATCTTATGATTTACAAGTACCACAAGTGGGTAATCTAATTCGAGAGGATTTAATTATCTATGCAATGGTCAATTCACTAACAGAGATATCAAAAATACAAAAAGTCATCTTCTTAAAAGATGGTAAAAAGCAAACAGAGTTCAATTTATCAAGTCAATCAGGTGGTGTATTTGAAAGAAATGAAGAACTTATCTTGCAAACTCCATAGGCCATGTGTATGGTCTGTGGGCTATTATGTAGTAGGAATTATAGGGGGAGCGATATGGACTGAAGGTCTACATCGTTCCTTTTTTATGGTTATTATATTAACAATACTGTCTTGGAGCTTGATTTATATACTTACAAAAAGCGGAAGAGTTGGATGGTTAATTTGTTGTATGTTGCTCGGAATCATCAGGTTTTTAAGTCATCCAGTTGTAACTGAGCAAAGTTATTTGAAGGATTATGTGACCCTTACGGGTACTATTGTATCCCTTAAAAAGGGCGCTTACGAAGAACAAATGGTACTTGATTCTGTCAGCGTAGAGAGACAAAGTGAAAGTATAACCTTGCACAGTAAAGTAAAAGTGTGTTATGACCAACCTCAAGCAATTGCGTGTGGTAATCAAGTCACACTGGTTGGGAAAGTCAAACCACCTAGTAAGGTTTATAATCCTTCGGATATGAATTATGAATCTTATTTGAAAAGTCAAGGTATTATCTGCGAAGTGGAGCTAATCAACATAAAGAAAGTCGTGCCCAGAACAACATTTATCCACGCACTACGGCAGAGCTTAAAAATACAAATCTATACTGTATTTGAAGGAAAAGATAAGGGGATGATACAAGCTTTAGTGTTAGGGGACAAAGAAGAATTAGATAAAGAAGTTAAATCCTTATATAGTGTATTAGGCATAGGACATCTTATTGCTTTATCGGGGCTGCATCTGGGGATTATCAGTATGTGCTGTTGGTTTGTATTAGGTAGGATGGGACTAAATTATAGTAGGCGAAGTCAAGTAACCATTCTATGTATTTGGTGTTACTGGCTTTTAGCTGGAGGTAGTGTGAGCATGATGCGTGCTTGCGTGATGATGAGTCTTGTCTTAGGTATCAGAAGCTTTTGGGAAGAAGAGGATTTAATGACGAATTGTGCATTGGCAGCAGGTGTAGTTTTAATTGCCAATCCTTTTGAACTTTATCAAGTAGGTTTTCAACTTTCTTTTATGGCTATTATAGGTGTAATAGGTGTAGGACTTACTTATCGCTATATGAAACGCGTTTTGAAGTGGCCAAAGCACGTCTTAAGAATCTGTCGAGTCCTTGCGCCTACAGTGATGTTAACGCTGGTACTAAGTCCTATACTCGCTTATCATTTTTATGAAGTACCTTTGCTTGGTATTGTTTTAAATTTAATAGTCATCCCTTTATTTTCTATGCTTTTACCAATTATTTTTTTGATTATTTTATCAAGTTATGTGGTGCCAGGGATTAGCCACTTTTTTGCACAGAGTGTTCTAGGAATTTTTAATGGGGTTGAAGAAGTAGGGCGACAACTGGCGCAGTTACCTTTTGCTACCTATATATGTGGGCGCCCAACAGTAGCAAGCTTAATTTTTTACTATGGTGGGATAGCTATATTCATGCTGTGGATGTATCAGCAAGAAAGGGAGACTCTAAAAAAAGAACAGATATTGGTACAACCCTGGTTTGTAAAAGTCTATGGAAGCTATGGAATATTCTTAGGAAGCATTTGTATAGGATGTGCCCTTTTGTTTTTTAATCCTATGCCTAAAGGGCTAGAAGTGATGCACCTTTATGTTGGACAAGGGGATTGCTGTGTGATTCGGACACGAGAAGGAAAAACTATTTTAATGGATGCAGGGACAGAAAGAGCTGGGGAAACCATTTTACGTTATTTGAAGTACAAAGGGGTGCGTAGAGTAGACTTAGTGGTGATTTCTCACCCTCATGAGGATCATGTAGGGGGGTTGTTTAAGTTAATGGATGAAGGTATGGGAATAGATCAGGTTGTATGGGCAGATATGCAAGAAGAGGATGTTTATCGTACGCGTCTTATAGAAAGTTGTCAGCAACTTCGAATTCCACTCATAAGTCTTTACAAGGAGGATTGTATTCAAATAGGCGACTTACAATTAGACGTACTGTGGCCTAAGGAAAATCAGTCTTTTTCAAATCCTAATGAAGGGTCATTGGTAAGTCTGCTTACTTATAAAGAGGTGACAGAACTTTTTACTGGAGATATAGGTATAGAAACTGAAGCAAGGCTTGTACAGGACTTAGAAGATATTGATATTTTAAAGGTGGGACATCATGGCTCTAAAGACAGTAGTTCTTATAAGTTTTTAGACAAAATTAATGCAGAGTATGGTATGATAAGTTCTGGTGTAAATAATCGATATGGACACCCTCATCCATTAGCCCTAGAACGGTTAAACGAATATGAGATGAGTATTCATTCAACAAGCGAACAAGGAGCCATACAAATTTTGATGGATGGCTTTACGTATAGAGTAGAAAACCAGTTACAGGAGGAAAGATGACGTGGATCAACAGGGGATTACACTTATTTATGGCGAGGATGAATGGGTTAAAAATGAGGCTTTAAAACAGATTAAATCCAAAACTGTAGATGAGACAGACTTAATGAACTATAGCTATTTTGAAGGCAAAGAAATAGAAGTGGACAAGATTGTAGATATTGGTGAAACCATGCCATTCTTTGCAGAACAAAAGCTGATTATTATTAAAAATAGTGGGTACTTTAAGACTGGGAAGAAAGAAGATACACAGAAGATATTGGATTGGTTAAAAGTAAAACCTAACTATTCCCTTGTGGTATTTGTAGAACAAGAAGTCGATAAACGCAATACACTTTATAAATATGTACAGAAAGCATGTACCGTTATAGAAGGTCATACACCAGGAGAAGAGGCTTTATTAAAAATTGTGGGGGAGGCTTGTAAGGCACACCATTTAAAAATTGAAAGTGGGCTTATTAAATACTTAACGCTCAATTTACCTAAGCAGGTGAGTCATATCTTAGTGGAGCTAGATAAACTTGCTGGTTTTGTAGGTACGGAAAAGGTGACAAGAGAAGCTATTGATACCGTATGTGTCTTTTCACTAGAACAACGGGTTTTTGAATTGCTAAAGGCAGTAAGTCAAAATCAGACTAAGTTAGCCCTTAGTATTTATAATAAATTGATGGAAAGTAAAGAATCACCAATTGGGGTACTAGTACTTATAGGAAGGCAATATCGTCAACTTTTACAAGTTAAATACTTACAACGTAACAATGCCAGTGCAAAAAGTATTAGTCAAACTATAGGGGTGCCTTTTTATGTAGCACAAGACTTAAGCATGCAAGCACAGCGCTTTACGTTTAAGACATTACAAGATATTTTAGAACTATGTTTAGAAAGTGATGAAGCTATTAAAACGGGTAAAATGGAACCTATTAAGTGTATAGAACTTTTGATTATTCGTTGTATCACTTTAAATAATGTACAATAAAAAACTACTAGCCAGAGGCTAGTAGTTTTTTCGTATCAAAATTATGCCATTTTGTTAACTAAACGAGCTAAAGTTGATTTTTTACGACCAGCAGCATTTGCATGGAATAAACCTTTTGCAGTTGCTTTGTCGATAGCTTTTACAGCTACTTTTAAGTTAGTTTCAGCTAAAGCTTTATCGTTAGCGTTTGCTGCAGCAATAACTTTTTTCATATAAGTTTTAACTGCTGAGCTAAGTGCACGGTTACGTGCTGTTTTAGTTGCGATTACTTTAATACGTTTTTTTGCTGATTTAATGTTTGCCATGGTATGGCACCTCCATTCATATTCTATGGACACGGTTTGGGGAATTATGAACGGCTAATCACATCACATTATATAGTATAACCCAAGACAAGTCAATGTATAGTCTTTAAAATTATGGTAAAAATAATTTTAAAGACTATGGAAGGAAGAGTGAACAATGACACAGACTGAAATGACTTGGACGCCACGTACAGACTTAGCATTAGAAATTGGTGCTAATTTACAAGCACAGAGCCAAAATCAAGCAATTGAAGGCATAGCTATTCAAACAGAAAATCATAAACAATATCCTATTACAACAACTTCAATTGAAATTCTTAATGAAGTAGGAGAAAAAGCTATGGGTAAGCCTATTGGACATTATATTACAATAGAATCCCCAAAGATGAAAGAAAATGACCCTGAAGCACGTAGAGAGATTATTGATGTAGTATCTACTCAATTACAAAAATTATTACCTCAAAAAAAAGATTTAAGTATACTTGTAGTGGGGCTTGGAAATCGTTATGCGACACCAGACAGACTAGGACCTGATGTATCAGGAAAAGTGCTTGTTACAAGACATTTGAAAGAACATGCACCAGATGCAATTGATGAATCAATCAATACGGTTAGTAGCCTAACACCGGGAGTAATGGGCTTAACGGGTATTGAAACAAGTGAAGTAATTCGTGGTGTTGCCGAAAACATTAAACCTGATTGTATTATTGCGATAGATGCACTTGCAGCCAGAAGTCCTGAGCGTATTAATGCGACAATTCAAATGAGTGATACGGGGATTGCACCTGGAGCTGGTATTGGAAATAAGCGCAAGCAGTTAAATGCTGAAACTATGGGATGTCCTGTTATTGCTATTGGAGTACCTACTGTTATTGATACAGCCACGCTTGTTAATGATACTTTTGAGCATCTGATAGAATCTATGCTGGCCCATGCACCGGACCATGGATTTTATACAATGCTTCAACAAGTTAGTGGAGAAGAAAAATATCATATGATTAGAGAAATTCTAGAGCCTAAGCTTGGTAATCTTTTTGTGACAGCTAAAGATATAGATGAAATTATGGTATATTTGAGTGAGATTATTTTTAACAGTATCAATATTGCTGTCCATCCAGGAATTGGACTAGATGATATTAATAAATACTCAAATTAGGCATAAAGTGGGGGGCATCGTTAATAGAATAATGAGAGACAGGCTGTAAAGGGGGAAGACAATGCAAAAAGTAAGACCATTGACCAAGCAAATGAAGGTCTATCTAATTCTTATGGGATTTGGTTTAATCATGAGTTATAATGTGTATCAATATTTTAAAAAGATACCAGGTCATCAAGCACCCCTTTTTATGACGTGCTTAACGATGCCCTTTGCTTATAATACAACTGAGGGAAGTGAATGGTTTTCTATACCTACTTTTAACCTAAGTATAGGCCCCTTAACTATGCTAAGGCAAACACTTCCCTACAGTGAATTTATAGAAAATATGAGTGGTGATCAAGAACTTACAGGTTATTTTACCATCCCAGAAGAGGAAGAACTTATTTCTTTAGAGCAAGATAATATCTATCAGCCACAACTTCCTACGCCTATTAAGGCTGAAGTAGATTTAGAAAAGTTAGACGATCCCAACTACTTGTTGAGTAAAATTTATTCTGGAGACCATAAGGACTTAACAATTGATGCCAATCTTTTATCAGAGTGGGACTTTAAAGAACTTGCTCAAAAGGAATTTAGATTAGATGAATCTATTGAAGGCCCTAAAGTACTTATTTTTCATACTCATGCCAAAGAGAGATTTGTAGATGAGGATAAAGATGACTTAGGTATTTTAGCTGTAGGGCAAGAAGTAGAAAATATTTTAGAAAATAAATATGGTATTGAGACACTTCATGTAACAGATCACTTTTATATCAATGACACAAGTGAAAATACTGATGGATGCTATGAGCGTCTTGAACCTGTCATTGAAAATATTTTAGAAGATAATCCTTCTATACAAGTTGCCATTGATTTGCATCGGGATGGTGTGAATGGTGACACAAGAGTTGTAGGTGAGTTAAATGGTGAAAGTGCGTGTAAGATTATGTTCGTCAATGGGATGACAAGACTTAAAAATCAAGAAGGAGAAAATATTCCAATGCGTACCTTAACGAATCCTAACCTAGAAGATAACTTAGCCTTTTCTTTACAGGCACAAATTGTAGGCATGAAATACTATCCAGAGATTATGCGAAAAGTCTATTTAAAAGCCTATCGTTATAGCCTACATATGCTACCTATGTCACTTCTTGTTGAAATAGGATCTCAGAATGATACAAGTGAAGAAGCATTAAGAACAGCAGAGCCAATTGCTACGATATTAGCAAAGGTACTTGAAAAGGATTGATAGAGTTGAACTGGATATGCTATAATAAAACGAATCGATACTAGAGAAAATAATAAGGAGGAGCAATATGTCTCTTTCAAGACAAGAAAAAATTAGAAATTTTTGCATTATAGCGCATATTGACCATGGTAAGAGTACTCTTGCCGACAGAATTATACAAATGACAGGAACCCTTACAGAGAGGGAAATGCAAGCACAGGTTTTAGACAATATGGATCTTGAGCGTGAGCGTGGAATTACTATTAAGTCTCAAGCTGTAAGACTTGTTTATAAAGCTAAAAATGGCATAGAATATATTTTTAATCTCATTGATACTCCAGGTCATGTGGACTTTAACTATGAAGTATCTAGAAGCTTAGCAGCTTGTGAAGGTGCAGTGCTTATTGTAGATGCTGCCCAAGGGATAGAAGCTCAAACCCTTGCTAATGTCTATTTAGCACTTGACCATAATCTTGAGATTATGCCAGTTATTAATAAAATTGATTTACCAAGTGCCAATCCAGAAATGGTTAAACAACAAATAGAAGATGTCATTGGGTTAGAAGCACACGATGCACCAATGATTTCAGCTAAAAATGGTATTAATATTGAAGAAGTACTTGAGCAAATTGTTGAGAAAGTGCCACATCCAGTTGGGGATGCCGACGCACCACTTCAGGCACTTATTTTTGACTCACTTTATGACCAATACAAAGGTGTTATTATCTTCTGTAGAGTTAAAGAAGGTACTGTGAAAAAAGGTATGAAAATCCGTATGATGGCAACAAAAACGGAATTTGATGTTGTAGAAGTAGGTACTTTTGGTGCGGGAGTATTTCGTCCAATGGATGACTTGAAACCAGGCGAAGTAGGCTACATTACAGCAAGTATCAAAAATGTACAAGATACAAGTGTAGGGGATACAGTAACAGATGCTAACAATCCAGCTAAAGAGCAGCTTCCAGGATACAAAAAGGTTAATCCTATGGTATACTGTGGACTTTACCCTGCAGATGGTGCGAAGTACGGTGATTTAAGAGATAGTTTAGAAAAATTACAGCTTAATGATGCGGCACTTGTATTTGAACCGGAGACTTCTATTGCTTTAGGCTTTGGATTTAGATGTGGGTTCTTAGGACTTCTCCATATGGAGATTATCCAAGAAAGACTAGAACGTGAATATAACTTGGATCTTGTAACAACAGCACCAAACGTTATTTATCACGTTTATAAAACCAATGGTGAAAGAGTTGATCTTTCTAATCCATCGAACTTACCTGATCCATCAAATATTAAGTATATGGAAGAACCAATGGTAAAAGCACAAGTTATTGTACCATCTGATTATGTAGGTGCAGTTATGGACTTATGCCAAGAACGTCGTGGTATTTATCATGGTATGGAATATTTAGAAGCAACACGTGCAGTATTGACTTATGAGTTGCCGCTCAATGAAATTATTTATGATTTCTTTGATGCGCTTAAATCTAGAACACGTGGTTATGCATCATTTGACTACGAGCTCTCAGGTTATGCAGAATCTAAACTTGTTAAATTAGATATTCTTGTGAATAAAGAAATGGTGGATGCCCTTTCACTTATTGTTCATGAATCTAATGCAGTTGAAAAAGGTAGAAAAATTGTAGAAAAGCTTAAAAAAGAAATTCATAAACATTTATTTGAAATACCAATCCAAGCTGCAATAGGCAATAAAGTTATTGCAAGAGAAACAATTAGTGCAATGCGTAAAGATGTATTGGCTAAATGTTATGGTGGAGATATTTCACGTAAACGTAAATTATTAGAAAAACAAAAAGAAGGTAAAAAACGTATGCGCCAAGTAGGTAATGTAGAAGTGCCACAAGCGGCGTTCATGAGTGTTTTAAAACTTGATGAATAGAGGACAATTATGAAAATAGGATTGTATGTACACATACCCTTTTGCCACTCCAAATGCTATTACTGTGACTTCTTATCTTTTCCAAAACGTGAGAAAGAAGAAGAGTATGTCAATACTTTAATAGCGGAGATTGCAAACTATGGAAAGAAATTTATGGGTGTACACACAGTTAAAAGTCTATTTATAGGTGGAGGTACCCCAACGGTACTTTCACCTTTTTTATTAGACAGACTGTGTGAGGCACTACGTACACACTTTGTGTTTGAAGCGGATATAGAGTGGACGATAGAAGCGAATCCCGGGACTATTTTAGAAGAACATACCGAGATTTTTAAAAAGCATGGTGTGAATCGCGTGAGCTTAGGGCTCCAAGCAGCACAAAATCATCTACTAAAAGATATTGGACGTATTCATACTTATGAAGAATGGGTGCAAAGTATTGAAAGGCTAAGACGCGTAGGGATTACTAATCTGAATACAGATATTATGTTTAGCTTGCCTGGGCAAACCCTATTAGAATGGCAGGGGACATTAAAAAAGATGGTGGAGATGAACCTTCCACATTTATCTGCCTACTCTCTTATTATTGAAGAAGGAACTGCTTTTGGAGACCGTTATGAGCAGGGTATAATGAAAGAAACAGAAGAAGCGCTAGATCGGAACTTCTATGAATATGTTAAAGCTTATTTAAAAGAAGAAGGTTATGTGCAATATGAACTTTCCAACTGGTCAAAGCCAGGCTTTGAATGTGAACATAACAAAGTGTATTGGAATTGTGAGCCTTACTTAGGGCTTGGACTGGGTGCACATAGCTATATGGATCAAAAGAGATTTCATAATACTACAGATTTTCTTGCGTACTTAGAGACAGATGGCAATATAGAAGAAATCGTTGTAGAGACAGAAACTATTTCAACCAAGATGGCTATGGAAGAGTTTATGTTTTTAGGCTTAAGACTGTGCGAAGGTATCAGTATAGCAGACTTTGAACAAAGATTTGGATGCAACCTATTTGAAGTTTATGGAAAACAAATTGAAAAATGGATGGATCAAGGCATGATAGTTCATAATAGAGATAAGATCTATTTAAGTGAGGTAGGGAAGGATGTATCCAATCAAATTTTTACTACTTTCTTGCTAGATGAAGGGATGGAATAGCCTTAAAAAAGTATACAAAAAACGTTCAAAAATTATTCAAAATATATTTAAAGAATCATATTGACATCTTTTTAAAAGAGTGATATCTTAAGATTATAGTTAGCACTCGAAGCTAGTGAGTGCTAACAATGCAAAAGGAAGTGATATCATGGATATCAATGAAAGAAAAAGAAAGATTCTGGAAGCCATTATTCATGATTATATACAAACAGGAGATCCAGTAGGTTCTAGAACCATTTCTAAAAAGTATGACTTAGGTGTAAGTTCTGCAACTATACGCAATGAGATGGCCGACCTAGAAGATTTAGGACTGATTATGCAGCCGCATACATCTGCTGGGCGTATACCTTCAGATAAAGGATACAGACTTTATGTAGATAACATAATGCAATATCCAGATATTGCACCTGATGTACAGAAAATCATTGCAGAGATGATTAATAGCAAATTTGATAAGGTAGACAAATTGCTTGAAGAAACGGCTAAGCTGATTTCTGCTGTTACACATTATGCAACAATCGCATCGCCACCTACTATTAACCAAACTAAGATTAAACACCTTCAACTGGTTCCTGTAGATGAAAGAAGTGTTGCGCTGGTTGTTGTAACAGATACTAATATTGTTAGGCACTACGTTATTCGTACAAAGAAACATATTGATTATCCGCTTTGTGGAATCTTAACCAATATTGTTAATGAAAGCTTGATAGGTACTTCATTAGATGAACTAAGTATTGATAAATTACGCATTTTAGAAGAGCGTATGTTTGGATACAAAGATATTTCTGTAGATTTGATGAATGCCATTATAGATACATTAGAAATGGAAGATATACCTAATATCTTTACAAGAGGAATGACCAATATTTTAAGTTTTCAGGAATTTAATGATATTGAAAAGGCTAAAAATCTCTTAGAAGTTTTGGAGCAAAAGCCATATCTTGTTAAAATGTTAAAGCATAAGCCAAGTCAACCCGTCAATATTAGTATTGGTGAAGAAAATGGCTTAGAGCCGATGAAAGAATGTAGTATTATTACAACCAGTTATGAGATAGGTGAATATAGCCTAGGCACAATTGGTATTATTGGACCAACACGTATGAACTATGGGCAGGTCGTATCATTACTTGATCATATTTCTTACCATATTAAAAACATGTTAATTGAAGGAAAAGAGTAGAGAGGGAAAGGATGCTGATTCATGGAAGATAAAGAAATGAAAACATCTGAAGTACAAGAAGAGACTGTAGAAGAAACTATAACAGAAGAAACATCTGAAGTTTGTAACGAAGATCCTTGTACAGAAACAAGTGAACAAGAGAAGCCTCAAATAGATGAAAATCTTGAAAGACTTCAAAGACTTATGGCTGAGTTTGATAACTATCGTAAGCGTACTGAAAAAGAAAAACAAAATATTTATGACTTAGCAGTAAGCTCTACACTTACAGAACTTCTAGGTACATTAGATAACCTAGAACGTGCGTTAAAATTAGAAAGCTCAGATAAGCCTTTTTATGAAGGTGTATCTATGATTTATAAACAACTTATGGGAGCTCTTGAAAAACTTAATGTAACACCAATTGAGGCAGAGGGTGAAACATTTAATCCAGATTATCACAATGCAGTTTTACACATAGAAGATGATAGTTTGGAAGAGAATATAGTTGTTGAAGAACTTCAAAAAGGTTATTTATACAAAGAAAAAGTTATCCGCTACAGCATGGTAAAAGTAGCTAATTAATTATAAATAGAGATCAGGAGGAAATTATAATGGGAAAAATTATTGGTATTGACTTAGGAACAACAAACTCTTGTGTAGCAGTAATGGAAGGTGGAAAGCCTGTTGTTATTGTAAATGCAGATGGGAATAGAACAACACCTTCAGTAGTAGGTTTCACAAAAACAGGTGAAAGACTTGTAGGAGATGTAGCAAAACGTCAAGCAATTACAAATCATGACCGTACAGTAGCATCTATCAAACGCCACATGGGTACAAATCATAGAGTAAGCATCGATGGTAAAGACTACTCACCACAAGAAGTTTCAGCGATTACACTTCAAAAACTTAAAGCAGATGCAGAAAGCTACTTAGGTGAAGCGGTTACTGAGGCTGTTATTACAGTTCCAGCATACTTCTCAGATAGCCAAAGACAAGCAACAAAAGATGCTGGTCGTATCGCAGGTCTTGATGTAAAACGTATTATCAACGAACCAACAGCAGCAGCACTTGCTTATGGACTTGAAAACGAACAAGAACAAAAAATTATGGTATATGACCTTGGTGGTGGTACATTCGACGTATCTATTATTGAAATCGGTGATGGTGTTATTGAAGTATTAGCAACAAGTGGAGATAACCACCTTGGTGGAGATGACTTCGACCAACGTATTATCAATTACTTAGTAGAAGAGTTCAAAAAACAAGAAGGCGAAGATTTATCAGCTGATAAAATGGCTATGCAACGTCTTAAAGAAGCTGCTGAAACAGCTAAAAAAGAACTTTCTTCAAAGTCAACAGCTAATATCTTAATCCCATTCATCTGTGCAGCAGGTAAAAACTTAGATATTACGCTTACACGTGCAAAATTTGATGAACTTACAAGTGATCTTGTAGAACGTACAATGACACCAGTAAAAACAGCACTTAACGATGCAAGTCTTAACGCTTCAGAACTTGATAAAGTATTATTAGTAGGTGGTTCAACACGTATCCCTGCTGTTCAAGATGCAGTGAAACGTATTACAGGTAAAGAACCATTCAAAGGTATTAACCCAGACGAATGTGTTGCAGTTGGAGCAGGTATTCAAGGTGGTAAACTTTCAGGTGAAGCAGGGGTTGGCGATATCCTTCTTCTTGACGTAACACCATTATCATTAGGCATTGAAACATTAGGTGGGGTTGCTACAGTTCTTATTCCAAGAAATACAACAATTCCAACAAAGAAAAGCCAAGTATTCTCAACAGCAGCAGATAACCAACCAGCCGTTGATATTCACGTTGTTCAAGGTGAAAGACCAATGGCTAACCAAAATAAAACTTTAGGTAACTTCAAATTAGATGGTATTATGCCAGCACCACGTGGTGTTCCACAAATTGAAGTTGGATTTGATATCGATGCAAATGGTATCGTTAAAGTTACAGCTAAAGATCTAGGAACAGGTAAAGAACAACACATTACAATCACAGCAAGTACAAACTTAAGTGATGATGAAATTAATAAAGCAGTTGAAGAAGCTGAACGCTATGCTACAGAAGATAAAAAACGTAAAGAAGCAATTGATGTTAAAAACGAAGCAGATAGCATGGTCTTCCAAACAGAAAAAATGATGAAAGATATGGAAGATAAATTAGAAGCAGCAGATAAAGCAGATGTTGAAGCGAAACTTAACACATTAAAAGAAATCAATGAGCGTGTTAACGTTGAAACAATTACAGATGCTGAAGTAAATGAACTTAAAGAAGCAAAAGAAGCATTAACACAAGCTTTCTACGCAATTTCTGAAAAAATGTATGCACAAGCTGCACCACAAGGTGAACCAGGCCAAGATATGGGCGGCGCTTCTAACGCTGCAAGCGATGATGTCATCGATGCAGATTTCAAAGAAGAGTAATAAAAAGTGAAGAAATAAGTAGAACGGTCAAAGAGTATGCTCTTTGACTGTTTCTACGTTATGCTTGTATAAGAACACAACTGTCAGTATAATGGAATATGTTAATGAGATGGGATGGTGATAAACGTGGCAAAAAGAGATTATTATGAAGTGCTCGGTGTACAAAAAGGTGCAACGGACGCAGAAATTAAAAAAGCCTATAGAAAATTAGCAAAGCAGTATCACCCAGATACAAATGAAGGGGATAAAGAAGCTGAGGCTAAGTTTAAAGAAGCAAGCGAAGCTTATGAAATATTAAGCGATCAAGAAAAAAGAGGTGCCTATGACCGCTATGGACATAGTGCCTTTGAACAAGGTGGCGGACCTGGTGCAGGTGGCTTTGGTGGCGGCTTTGACTTTGATATGGATGATATCTTTGGAAGCGTTTTTGGAGATATGTTTGGAGGTGGAGGCGGACGTCGTCGTCCACGAGGACCTAGAGCAGGTAACGATATTAAACAAACCATTCAAGTGGAATTTGCAGAAGCAGCCTTTGGCGTAGAAAAAGAAATTAAGATTCAAACTGCTGAAACCTGTGAAACTTGCCATGGAACAAAAGCAAAACCTGGAACAAGTGCAACTACTTGTACAAAATGTGGTGGAACAGGTCAAGTACGTGTAACACAACGAACCATTTTAGGCGCAATGCAAAGTGTTCAAACATGTGATGCTTGTCAAGGTGAAGGGAAAGTTGTAAGTGACCCTTGTCAGGCTTGCCATGGACAGGGTAAAGTAAGAGTAAGTAAAAATATTACAGTAAGCATACCAGCAGGTATTGACCATGGTCAAACTTTACGTATTCAAGGTAAGGGTGAAGCAGGAGATGTAGGTGCACCTAATGGTGACCTTCTCTTAACAATTTACATCAAATCACATGAATTCTTTGAACGTCGTGGTATGGATGTCCATATGCGTATGCCAATTAACTTTGCACAAGCAGCGCTTGGTGCAGAACTTTCTATTCCAACATTAGATGGCAATGTGAAGTTTAATATCAGTGAAGGGACACAAACAGGTACGACCTTCAGATTACAAGGAAAAGGTATTCCGAGCTTACGTAATAAAAAGCAACGTGGTGACCAGTATGTTGAAGTTTATGTAGAAGTGCCTAAAAACCTTACGACAAAACAAAAAGACCTTTTAAAAGAATTTGCAGATGGGACAGTAGACCATCAGCCAGAACAAATGAATTTTAAGAAAAAACTAGAAAAGTTCTTTGGAAAAAACTAGCCAAGAACAAGTAGGAGGAATACCCAGTGGATTATATTCAAATAGCTATTGAAACGACGAGAGACGCAGTAGAAGCCATCAGTTACTTTTTAGTGGAGGAGATGTCAGGTGGTGTAGAGATTTGTGACCCACAAGATGTGGTTTCTCAAGACCGTACCCAAGTCATCTTCGACCTAATTGATGAGAGTCTGCTCAGTGAGGATATGGACACTGTGGTAGTAAAAGCGTATTTTTCAACAGAGATAGATGTTGAAGAAAAAGTAGAGGCTATTAAAGGTCACTTAAAGCATATCAGTGAATTTTTAAATGTCGGAACAGGCAAAATTACTTTACTTGATATCCCAGAAGAAAAATGGGCAAATGAGTGGAAGAAATACTATAAACCTGTTAAACTGGGTGATCATATTGTTATTAAGCCTAAATGGGAAGACTATGAGGCTGCAACAGATGATTTAATTATTGAAATGGACCCAGGTATGGCCTTTGGAACAGGTACACATGAAACAACAGCTATGTGTGCGGAACTTGTTGAAAAGTATATGCAACCTAATCAAACCATTGTAGACATTGGGACAGGAAGTGGCATCTTAGGAATTATTGCAGCAAAAATGGGTGCTGAACACGTGATCGGTGTAGATATTGACCCGGTTGCAGTAAGAGTAGCAAAAGAAAATGTTGCTTATAACCATGTCGAAGATAAAATGGAAGTTTATGCTGGGAACTTAATCGATGTGGTCAAACAAAAAGGGAACATTGTCGTTTCTAATATCATTGCAGATGTGATTATTATGCTTGCAGAACAAGTAAATGAGGTAATAGAAGAAGATGGCCTCTGGATTGCCTCTGGAATTATTGAAATGAGAAAAGAAGATGTACTTGCGGCTTTAGAAAAAAATCATTTTGAAATTGTTGAGATTCATCAACAAAGAGAATGGTTAGCGATTGTAAGTAAAAGGAGCAAGTAAGATGCCAAAGTTTTTTGTCAAAGCTTCTAATATTTTAGAAAATGAAATTATTATTGATGACGAAAATGTTAACCACATGAAAAATGTACTCAGACTTCAAATGGGTGATGAAATTATAATAAATGATAGACAAGGTCACGACTATAAGTGTATAATAAATGCAATAGAAAGTAGCAAAATTAGAGCTTGTATTAGTAGTGTAGCAGATTCCTCCAGTGAACCTTCAATTGAGGTCACACTTTTTCAGTCTTTAATTAAAGGGGAGAAAATGGAGTGGGTCATCCAAAAAGCTGTTGAAATTGGAGTGACTAGGATTGTGCCACTTTGTACATCAAGATGTGTTGTTAAGATAGAGAATCCAAAGAAAATGGCTTCAAAAGTAGAAAGATGGAATAAGATTGCAGAGTCAGCAGCCAAACAAAGTGGTAGAGGAATGGTACCTGAAGTAACACCTCCCATGGACTTTAATGAAGGACTTGAATTTGCAACAGAAAAGGGCTTGTTTGCAGTTATTCCATATGAAAAAGAGCATGAACAAGGTATTCGTCAAATTTTAAAAAACACATCATCACATAATTTTGGATTGTTTATTGGCCCAGAAGGCGGATTTACAGAAGAAGAGGTGCAAGAGGCAATCAGAAGAAAAGTTCACTCAGTAAGCTTAGGAAGTCGTATTTTGCGTAGTGAAACAGCTAGTTTAGTCACACTTACCAATATAATGTACGAAATGGGAGAGATGGATTGATGGGTGAACGCACGTTTGTCGTAGTAGATGATGCTATATTTATGCGTACAGTACTCAAAAAAATGTTAGTAGAATCCTCCTATCAAGTTGTTGGAGAAGCAGGTAATGGCCTAGAAGCAATTGAAATTGCTAAAAAACTTCAGCCTGATATGATGACTTTAGATATTACAATGCCTGAAATGGATGGGCTTCAAGCAATTGAAGCAATTTTGCAAGTAAGTCCAAATACTAAGATTATTATGTGCTCTGCAATGGGGCAACAATCTCGAGTAATTGAAGCGATTAAAAGAGGTGCTAAAGACTTTATTGTTAAGCCTTTTGAAAAAGCACGTGTACTTCAAGCGATTGAAAATGTAAAAAATCTATAAATGGGGGATTGTGTCCCCCATTTTTTGTGGAATAAATTTATAAAGATTGATTTTTAAAGAGATAAGAGGAAAAATGATGAAAGAAGTGTACTTAGATAATGCAGCAACAACCAAGCCGCTAGAAGTAACTATCGAAGCGGTTTCAACAATCATGCGTGATTATTATGGAAATCCATCTTCTTTGCATAAAAAGGGTATTGAAGCAGAAAATAAGATAAAAGAGTGTACGACTTATTTTGCAAATGTACTTGGGTGTACAGAAGATGAAATCATTTACACATCAGGAGGAACTGAAAGTAATAATTTGGCTATTTTGGGTGTCGCACATGCCTATCAAAAAATAGGGAAAAGAATTTTGACGACAGCTATTGAGCATCCTTCTGTAGGTGATGTTTTTAAACATTTAGAAGCTGAGGGCTTTGAAGTGATCATTATTCCTGTAGATGAAAAAGGCTATGTCGATGAAAGCTTCTTAGAAGAAGCCATTAATGAGGAAACAACCTTAGTGAGTATTATGCATGTGAATAATGAAATTGGGACCATTCAAAATATTGAACGTATTGGCAAATGCATTAAAGCTAAAAACTCTAAGACATTCTTTCATGTAGATGCAGTACAGTCTTTTACAAAAGTACCTCTTTCTGTACGTAAAGCCCAAATTGATTTACTTTCAATTAGTGGACATAAATTTTATGGACCCCGTGGCGTAGGCCTTTTTTATAAAAGTAAAAAAGTAAGAGTTCTCAACCAACTCCATGGCGGAGGCCAACAAAAGAATCTACGTTCGGGTACAGAGAATGTAGCAGGCATTTATGGAATGTATAGAGCAGCCCGTTATGTAATTGAAAATCAAAAAGCTATCTTAGAGGCCTACCAAAGTGCTAAAATATATTTAGCAGAACGTATTTTAAGCGAAGTAGAAGGAACTTATGTAAATGGAGAAGATATGGAGACAAGTGCACCACATATTTTAAATGTTGGATTTGATAACGTACGTGCTGAAGTCCTTCTCCATGCCCTTGAACAGTATCAAATTTATGTTTCTTCAGGTTCTGCATGTGCTTCTAATAAAGTTGCCAAAAGTGGAACACTAGCTGCAATAGGCCTAAAAGATCAAGCTTTAGATAATGCCGTTCGTTTTTCCTTTAGTCTAGAGACGACAAAAGAAGATTTAGACTATTGTATGGACGTACTTAAAAAACAAGTAATATTACTTAGAAAATTTACATTAGGAGGAAAGAAAAAATGACAAATGTGTTCTTAGTGAAATACGGGGAACTTGCCATTAAAGGTAAAAATAGATTTATTTTTGAAAATAGATTAGTTGCGACTATTCGTAAAAACCTTAAACCAATTGGGAAATTTGAGGTAAGAAAAGAACAAGGGCGTATTACAGTAGAGCCTGCAGATGATTCAATTGATCCGGAGATTATCATTGAAAAATTAAGCCGTATCTTTGGAATTATCGGTATTTCTTATGGAATTAAAATGAAAGAGCTTTCTATGGAGACCATTCAAACTTTAGCAGTGGCACATATGAAAAAAGAGTTAGAAACAAAAAGTCATTTAACTTTTAAAGTAAATACAAGACGTGCAGATAAACGTTTTCCTATGTCCTCTATGGAAGTCAATGCAGAACTTGGTGGATACTTATTAGATGCTTTCAAAGAGCAACTTAAAGTGGATGTACACAATCCAGACATTATTTTAAATGTAGAACTTAGAAATGAAACTTATGTGTATGCAGGAACACATAAAGGTGCAGGCGGTATGCCTTACGGAACGAATGGTCGTGCCACACTCTTACTTTCCGGTGGTATTGATAGCCCAGTAGCTGGGTGGATGATTGCTAAACGTGGGGTTGAAATTGATGCAGTTTACTTCCATAGTCCTCCATACACAAGTGAACGTGCAACTCAAAAAGTTATTGACCTTGCTAAAAAGGTTGCTTTGTATACAGGTCAAATGAAAGTACATGTTGTACCTTTTACAGACATTCAAATGGCTATTTATGAAAAATGTCCACATGAACAGCTTACCATCATTATGCGCCGTATTATGATGGAGATTACACAACGTATTGGTCGTGAAAATGGTAGTCAAGGGCTTATTACAGGTGAGAGTATTGGACAAGTTGCAAGTCAAACAATGCATAGTTTAGTTGTAACAGATGCATCAAGTGAGATGCCAGTCTTTAGACCACTTATTGGTTTTGATAAAGAAGAAATTATACAAATTTCTAAGAAAATTGATACCTATGAAACATCTATTTTACCATATGAAGACTGTTGTACAATATTTGTACCTAAGCACCCAGAAACAAAACCAAAGCTTGAGATTATAGAGCAATCTGAAACAAAACTTGCAGATTGTATTGAAGAAATGATTCAACAAGCAATTGATACAACAGAAGTGATTACCGTATAAAAGTTTGACAGTATAAAATTAAAAGTCTACTTGTAAAAGTAGACTTTTAATGTATAGTTATGTTTTTAATGGACAATAAATTCTTTAAGATGCATCATGAGCACACTGGCCGCTTGATCATTGTAAATATCTAGCTTAAGAGGTTTACTTAAGTCAAGACTGAAAATACCCATTATGGACTTGGCATCAATGACGTATCTACCAGAGGTTAGATCAAAGTCACCATCATATTTACTAATAAGATTAACAAATTGTTTTACTTTTTCTATTGAGTTCAAACTAATGGTTACAGATGTCATGCTTATTCCTCCTTACAATATTAATTGTATCATATATGGAATACGAAACAGTGTCAATATGTAACAAGTTAATCATAGAATAAGTTTTGAAAAAGGAGAATAAAATGAAGAAAGAAAACGAATCTAGACATATTGCGACTTATACTTTAGGCTGTAAGGTGAATCAGTATGACACCGAAGCGGTTGTAGAGTTATTTAAAGGAGAAG